>JBBKXO010000100.1:0-6953 GCA_037969525.1 Burkholderiales bacterium
CACCATAGAGTTTCTTTTCATTCCGCGGGCGATGCCTCGATTTGCCACGGCCAAAAGTTAAAGCGATCTCTTCCAAAGTTTTCTGCTTCCACC
Source organism: Burkholderiales bacterium (assembly GCA_037969525.1). GTDB lineage: Bacteria > Pseudomonadota > Gammaproteobacteria > Burkholderiales > SG8-41. The sequence continues at coordinate 94 of JBBKXO010000100.1, forward strand.
CCTTTCCTTGCCGGGCAAAAACAGACTGAAGGTGACTCTCGAAAATCGCACGAGCGTTTTGGAGGTTCTTTTCGGCATTGGCTTTGGCGGTGGCGATGCCGTCAAACGCATCGTCGAGGATGCTGACGATGCGCCGCTGCTCAGCAAGAGAAGGAACGGGAAACTTGATACTGAGAATTTGCTTGGACGATAAATGTTTAACGGTTGTATAACCCGTAACATCCTCAATCGCCTTTAAGTAGTCATTGACGCCGTAAAACAGAAATCGGGGAGCAAGTTCACCAGAGAAACCCTGAAGCCTGCAAACTCGTTGATTGAGCAAGGCCGGATCCCCTCTCCATTCATAGCATCCAAACTCACCGTCCATCCCGACGAGTAAGTCGCCGGCCTTCACCACATACTTGTCTTCGTAATCGCCATCAAAAAGGGTTTCCGCTTCCATTCCCTCTTTCAAGCTGCGGATACGGATAAGCGGCATTCCCTTAGCAGGATTAAATCCTTTCGAGTCAAAGGCGTAACCATTCTGAATCTCCAACACATCCCCAAGACTCTTTGTCTGCCACCCCTTCTTCATATAAGCACCCTGATCTTCGCCAACACCCCCTTACTTTCTGCATCCAGCGCCACGATCTCATCCAGTATCTGCTGCGGACTGTGATGTTTCACTACTTCGCCACCGTTCGGATTCTTGACTGACAAGTCGAACGTCGCCGGATCGACCGCCGCCACGTCCACGCTCCAGCTTTTCGCCGAATCTTCCTTCTTCTTCTGCAGCGTCACGAACTCAGCCAGATCATCATCATTCAGCGGTTTGGTCTTGCCCATGTTGCGGCCGGGAGCTAGCTGGTAGTACCAGACCTTGCGCGTCCTGCTGCCTTTCTCGAAAAACAGCACCACGGTTTTCACACCCGCCCCTTGGAAGGTGCCGCCCGGCATGTCCAGCACGGTGTGCAGGTTGCAGGACTCCAGCAGTTCGCGGCGCAGGCTGACCGAGGCGTTGTCGGTGTTGGAGAGGAAGGTGTTCTTGATCACCACCGCACCGCGCCCGCCGGCCTTCATCATCTTGATGAAATGCTGCAGGAACAGGAAGGCGGTCTCGCCGGTGCGGATCGGGAAATTCTGCTGCACTTCCTTGCGCTCCTTGCCGCCGAAGGGCGGGTTGGCGAGGATGATGTCGTAGCGGTCTTTTTCCTGAATGTCGGCGAGGTTCTCGGTCAGCGTGTTGGTGTGGATGATGTTCGGCGCTTCGATGCCGTGGAGGATCATGTTCATGATCGCGATCACGTAGGCCAGCGACTTCTTTTCCTTGCCGTGGAAGGTTTTTTCCTGCAGCACCTTGCGCGCGGCTGTGGAGGTCGCCTGCGGCAGCAGGCAATCGTAGGCCTCGCACAAAAAACCCGCCGATCCGCAGGCACCGTCGTAGATGCGCTCACCGACTTGCGGCGCGATGACCTTGATCATCGCGCGGATCAGCGGCCGCGGCGTGTAGTACTCGCCGCCGTTACGCCCGGCGTTGCCCATGCGTTTGATCTTGTCTTCGTAGAGGCTCGACAATTCGTGTTTCTCGGCCTGCGACCTGAAGCGCAGTGCATCGACCTGGTCGATGATCTCGCGCAGGTTGTAGCCGCTGCGGATCCTGTTCTTGATCTCACCGAAAATCTCACCGATCTTGTATTCGATGGTGTCCGGTCCGCTGGCGCGCTGCTTGAAGCCCAGCAGATACGGAAACAGTTTGCCGTCGACGAATTCGACGAGGTCCTTGCCGGTCTTCGCCTTGTTGTGATCGATCGCACCGTCCTTCCTGCGCGGCGCCGCCCACGATTCCCAGCGGTAGTCCTTGTCGAGGATATAGTCGTACTTCTTGCCGTCGAGCCGCGCCGCGGTGGCGCGGTCCTGCTCCAGCCCGTCGAGGTACTTCAGGAACAGCAGCCATGAACTCTGCTCGGTGTAGTCGAGCTCGGTGCCGCAGCCGTCTTCCTTCCACAGCACGTCGTCGATATTTTTGAAGGCTTGTTCAAACATGGGGTTCCCGGGGGTATTAGGCACAAATCCAAAAAATATTCATAAGTAGTTGTTTTTATTGATGTTTTTATTACCGTCACAGACAGAATCATGCCCGCCACGCGCCAGTGATGCAAGACCAGAATTCGGGCGCCACAGTTTGCTGCACAGTGCATGCATACAATGAAATCGTTCTGTTTTGTCAGAACGGATTGTGCGCCATTCGGCATTTTTGAAAGTGGAAAACATGCTCATACTGGTTGAGCACTCGAAAAGAAGGCGCACAAAAAACCCGCCACGACCCGCGTGCTATGTGGACTTTGTCGTGCACGATCTCCTGATACACGGTTTACTTACGCCATAGAAAATTCGAGTTGTTGAGGAGAGCACATCATGAACGACGATCGCCGCGCTGCCGCTATACCTGCGCACACCAGCGCGCCCACTCGCGAACTCGCTGCGTGGATCAGCAACCTGAAGTACGAAGACATTCCCGCGCGTACCCGTGAAGTCGTGCGCATCGCAATTCTCGACACGCTGGGCTGCGGCATCTATGGCTACGGCACGCCATGGGCCGACATGCTGCTGAAGTGGGCGCGCGCCGGCGGTGCCGGCAAGGGCGACGCGACGGTGTGGGGTGAGAAATCCGCTACCCTGCGCGTGGCCGACGCCGCGCTGGTCAACGGATCCGCCGCACATGCATTCGAACTCGACGATTATCACAACACCAAGCTGCACGCCGGTGCTGTCGCAGTACCCGCGGCATTGGCGATGGCCGAAAAACTCGGTGCCGATGGCAAGGCACTCATCACTGCCATCGCTGCCGGCTACGAAACCATGATCCGTTCCAGCCTTGCCTCGAACCCGTCGGCTACGCGGCTGCGTGGCTGGCACATCACCGGCATCTACGGCCCGTTTGCCGCCGCAGCCGCCTGCGCCTCGCTGCTGAAACTGAATCCGGAACAGACAGCGTGGGCACTGGGTCTCGCCGGCACCCAGGGTGCCGGCACCTGGGCCTTTAATGCCGACGGCACCATGAGCAAACGCCTGCATGCCGGCAAAGCCGCACATTCCGGCGTGCTCGCCGCGGAACTCGCAGCCATGGGTTACACCGGGCCGACACAGATTTACGAATACGCAGACGGCGGCGTGCTGAAAGCGCACTCCGACCACAGCGACGTAACACTGCTCACGCGCGACCTGGGCCGTGTATGGCACACCGACAGCAATTCCATCAAGCCCTACTCGTGTTGCGGCAGCACCCATGCCTACATCGACGCCGCATTGTCTGTACGCAACAAGATTGGCGCGCCATGGGATGCGAAACGTCGGGTCAAGGTCGGACTGTCGAATGTGGTCGATGTGCAGTGCGGTTTCGCCTACACACCGGGCAGCGCACTCAATGCCCAGATGAGTCTGCGCTACATCGTTGCCGCGGCACTCGCCGACGGCAAGGTGCTGCCGCCGCAGTTCACTACTGAGCGCATGAATGATCCGGCTCTGATCAAACTCGCCGAGCAGTTGGAGTGCGAACATGATCCCAAACTCGATGAGTTGTATCCGGCACATTTTGCCGGCTGGGTGGCCGCCGAACACGATGGCCAGTGGGTACGCACGGACATCCTCAATCCCACGGGCTCCATTGACAATCCGGTCGACGCAGCAGGCGTCACCGAGAAGTTCCGCGGCATCAACCCGGAACTGCCGGTGGATGCCATCGCCAAAGTCGCGCTGAACATCGAGAACCATACGGTACGCGAACTGCTGTGGCTGGCGGCGCAGCGCAACACCTGATCAATCCCAACAAGCGGAATTACCATGACCCGGAAAATCGCCGTACTCGGAGTGGGAGCTATCGGCAGCAGCATAGGCGCCGACCTGACGCATGCTGGATTCGACGTCACATTGATCGACCAGTGGCCGGCGCACGTCAAGGCCATGAAAACCAGCGGCTTGCAGGTGCAGTTCAAGGCCTCGCAGTTCCAGGTGCCGGTAAAGGCGCTGCACCTGTGCGACATGGCAGCGTCCCGCCTGAAATTTGACATCGTATTTCTTGCCGCCAAATCCAACGACACCCGCTGGCTGGCCGAATTCATCAAACCGTACCTGGAAAAAGACGGCGTGGTGGTCGGCACCCAAAACGGCATGAACGACGATGTGATTGCCGCAATCATCGGTCGCGAGCGCGTGATCGGCTGCGTGGTCGAACTCCAGGCCGAGCTGTTCACGCCTGGTCAGATCCAGCGCAACACCACGCGCAAAGGCAGCTGGTTCAGTGTCGGCGAACTGGACGGCAGCTACACCCCGCGGGTCAAGGAAATCGCCGCCATCATGGGCAAAGTGGGCCGCTGCGACGTGACCAACAACATCTACGGCGCAAAATGGACCAAGCTGATCGCCAATACCATGACCATGGGGCCCTTTAGCCTGTTCGGGCTGCGCAATTTCGAGGCTGCAGAACTGCCCGGCATGTTCGACCTCTCTGTTCACCTCGGCAGGGAATCTTTCGCTGTCGGTACCGCGTTGGGTTACCGCGTTGAACCGATATTCGGGCTGCGCGCCGATGAATTCGCCGGTTCCAGTGACGAGAATCTGGTGACCACCATGAAAACGCTGCTCTCCCACGTCGGCGGCGGGCGTACGGCACCGATCCATGACCATTTGAAAGGCCGCACCAGCGAGATCGAATTCATCAGTGGCCTGGTGGCGCGCAAGGGTCGTGAACTCGGCATCACCACACCCGCCAATGACGCGGTGACAGCGATCGACCACCAGATCAACACCGGCGAAATAAGCATGAATGCGTCCAACTTTGCATTGCTGAAGGCGCAGGTGGGCCTCAACGCCCGCTGAAACCACCGCAACTGACGCGTTACAATTGAATCGGCACCACAGCCAGTCATGTACGGACCGGAACGAAATACTGCCGGTGAATTTTAATCAGGTAGCAAACGCACCAAAACGGAGAGTATTGCAATCATGAAATTTCGCAGAGTCGTCACCGGCAACAACACGGATGGAAAATCCTGCATCAAGTGGGACAGCAACATCGAACCCATACCCATGCGCCCGGGCTTCGGCAACATTCCAATGTGGGCTACCAAAAAACTGCCGGTGGAAATGACCGAAGAAGATCCGAACACCTGGGAACTGGGCACCAGCCTCGCCGGCGGCTCGGTATTCCGGCTGGCCAAATACGAGCCGGGTGTCGCCAAGCGCTGGCACCGTACCGACTCAGTGGACTATGCGATCTGCCTGTCGGGTGAATTGTGGATGCAACTGGATAATGGAGAGGAAGTGCACCTGACTCCGGGTACCGTCGTCATCCAGCGCGCCACCAACCACAACTGGGAAAACCGCGGCAAGGAGCCCTGCATCATGATTTACGTGCTGCTCGCCACTGAAGGCGCCGCCACAACCGGCTGGTAACGCCATCGCACATCCATCAGCGAATACTGGAGGATCACCGGCATGAATGACGACATCGGCAAACTGGTACTGCGCCTGACGCTGGGCATACTGATGCTGCTGCACGGCATTGCCAAACTGAAAAACGGCGTCAGTGGCATTGAAGGCATGCTGGTCAGTCATGGCCTGCCGGGATTTTTTGCCTATGGCGTACTGGTAGGCGAAGTCCTCGCTCCGCTGCTGGTGATATTCGGTTTTTATGCGCGCATCGGCGGCGCCATCATGGCCATCAGCATGCTGTTCGCCTTCGCCCTCGCCCACAGCTCACAGTTGTTTGATCTCAGCAAGAGCGGCGGCTGGGCGCTGGAACTGCAGGGATTCTTCCTGTTTACCGCGATCGCAGTGGCGCTGCTCGGGCCGGGAAAATTCGGTATTAACCGCCGGTAAACCCGCCCGGCTGGATATTGCGGGTTGAGCGGCTAGTTTTTCATCCGCTCGATACCCGCCTCCTTGATCACCCCGCGCCATTTGACGATCTCGGTACGCACGCGGTCGCCCAGCTCGCCGGGCGTGGACGGCGTGACTTCCACGCCCTGCGCGAGGAAGCGCTCGCGCAGGTCACGATGGTTGAGCATGGCATCGATTTCGGAACTTAGCCTGTTGATCACCAGCCCCGGCGTGTGCGCCGGGGCAAACAATGCAAACCACGACAATGCCTCGAAATCCGCAATCCCCGCCTCCTGTAGCGTGGGTATCTGCGGTGCAGCGGATGCCCGTTGCTTACTGGTCACCGCCAGCGCGCGCACGCGTTTTCTGTAGAGGTGCGGAAACGCCGTGGACAAACTGCCGAACATCAGCGTCACCTGCCCGCCGACCAGTTCGTAGATCGCCGGCGCACCGCCGCGATAGGGCACATGCGTCAGAAACAGTCCGGCACGTTGTGCAAACAACACGGCAGCCAGGTGCGCCGATGTGCCTATGCCTGATGACCCATAGTCGAGCTCGTGCGGTCGCCGCTTGGCAAAGGCAATCAGTTCGCGCACCGTATGCACCGGCAATGACGGATGCACCACCATCACGCTCGGCACCGTAGCCACCATGGCGACAGGAGCGAAATCGCGCTCCGTGTCGTAAGGGATGCGGGTCCACAGCGACGGATTGGTGACATGCGAGGTATACGCCATCAGCAGGGTATAACCGTCAGGCGTAGCCTTGGCGACCAGTTCAGAACCGATCATGCCACCCGCGCCAGGCCGGTTGTCGACGATAAACTGCTGGCTCCAGGCTTCAGTGAAGCCATGCGCCAGCGTGCGCGCAAACACGTCGGTCGCACCCCCGGCGCTGATCGGGACCACGATGCGTACTGTGCGGGCCGGGTAGTTTTGCGCGTGTGCGTTGACAGCGACTGCGCACGCCAGCAACAACGCAACGCGCATGTGTAAATCCATGTT
>JBBKXO010000101.1:0-10294 GCA_037969525.1 Burkholderiales bacterium
GTGCGGTCTGGGCGACGAAGAACCTGATCGGCAAGCTGACTGCGGCGGAGCGCCAGCAATTGAAATACGGCGTGCGCCGGAAAACCCATGAGGGCCAGGACATCATCGTTGCTTCGACCTATTCGACGGTTGAAAACCTCACGGACCTGAGCACTGGCAAGGGAGAGAAACTGAAGGATATCGCCGTGCTGCCGATCAGCGAGATCATCGAAATCAGCCAGTCAGAATCCGATGGCGAGTAAAGTGGCGTAGCTAGTTGATAGATAAAAAAGCCCGCGATATCCGCGGGCTTTTTTGCGTCATTGCAGCCGGCAACAGGATTGCCGCACGGCTCAATTCCACAGAATGGCTAGCCTGGCGTCTGCAGCAGCATGCCGGAGAGCAAGGTCGCGATGCCGAGAAATGAGAAAAAGCCGACGATGTCGGTGACAGTGGTCAATATGATGGATGAGGATTGCGCCGGATCCTGGCCGAAGCGGCTCAGTGTGATGGGCACCAGGGCGCCAGCGAGACCCGCCGCCACCATGGAAATCACCATGGCGGCGGAGATGATGATCACCAGACCTAGGGAGCCGCTCCAGATGTAGACGCCCAGCGCGGTGGTGGCGGCAATGGCCAGGCCATTGAGAAAGCCGACACTGACTTCCTTGAGCACGACTTTGGGCCAGTGGCGCAGGCTGATTTCGCGCAAGACCAGTCCGCGCATGGTCACCGCCAGTGCCTGGGCGCCGGCGTTGCCGGACTGCCCGGCCACTACCGGCAACAGCACTGCCAGTGCCGTAAATTTGGCGATGGTGCCTTCGAACAGCCCGACCACCGAGGCGGCAAGAAATGCGGTCAGCAGATTGATCTGCAGCCACGGCAGACGTTTTTTTACCGCGAAACTCGCCCTGGACAGTGCGCGTTCATCTTTACTCGCGCCCACCATGGTTTGTATGTCCAGGCTCGCTTCCTCCTGTACGGCGGAGACCAGGGCAGACTGGCGGATGACGCCAACCAGGCGGCCCGAAAAATCAACGACCGGCAGATCGGTGATGTCGCTGCGCTCCAGGAGTTCGACCACTTCCTCGCGCGGTGCAATGTCAGTCACCGCCGCCGATATCTTGCGTCGCAATGAGTCGATCGGCAGGGCGGGATCAGACATTGCCAAATCCTGGATTTGCACTCTGCCTTGAAGTTGTCCGGAATTGTCCACCACAAAAATTTCATGCATATCGCGACGCTTGAGCGAGCGTAATCGTGTCAACGCTTCGTGCACCGTAAATTCGGAGCGCAGGGTGACGATGCGTGGATCCATCAATTGCCCGGCGGAATCTGCGGGGTAATCCATCAGCTTTTTGAGTTCAGACTGGATCTGCGGGTCGAGCAGGCTCAGATAATGCGTGCGCTGCGGCGTTTCCAGGCGGGACAGCAAAGCAGCAGCGAGAGCCGGTTCCAACTCAGTCAGCAAATGGCGGACCATGTTTTCCGGCAGCAAATCAATCACGGCCTGTTCGACGTCGGTAGCCAGTTGCTCCCACACCGGCACTACGGCATGGGGCGGCTGCGCGGCCAGCAGCGTGGCCACTTCTGCGGCGTTCATCAGTTCCAGCCGGCGCGCGGCTTCACCCGGGAAATCCAGCAGAAAGTGCAGGTTGAGTGCTGCGACTGCGGCGCCGGCGCTAGCGTTCATGAGACTCTCCGTTGGTTCGAGAGGGCGTGACCGGCAACAGTGCCACGACCAGTTGGATCAGGCTGGAGACGCCCAGCCAGTAGCCGCCGGCGGCGTCGGCAAGCAGGTCGCCATATGCACCGTCTGGCTGACTGCGGCGTGTCCTGCGTAATGCACGCGCCAGCACCCCGCGCTCAAGCGCACCGACAAAGCGGTATTCCCGCTCGACCACCGGCAATATTTGCTGATCGTTCCAGCCGGCATGTTCTTCGACCGCGCGGATGGACGATCGCGCCGGCAGCGTATGTTTCACCGGCTGCATGATTTTGGACAATGGTGCGTCGGATGCTGCACGCAGCAAATCCCCCAGGTCTGCCTGGCCCAGCAGCCGCTGGTCGGAACCAATCACAAATATGCCGGCATTGCCCTCGGTTTCACGCAGTTGCTGGAGTGCGACCTCAGCAGAGGTATCCGCTGGCATAGCCATTACCCGGGGGTCCATCCACGCACCCACGGTGTCTTCCGGGTAGCCAAGCAACAGGCGAAACGTTATGGACAGTGCGGTGGGCAATTGTGCGAGCAGGGCGTTACGCCGTGATTCCGGAACATAGTGCAACACCGCAACACCGGCCTGCGGGCCCATGGCGCGCAACAGACCGGAGACCGTGTCATCATCAGATATGTCTCCCAGGCAACGTGCCGCGTGCAGGGGTTGCATGGACCGCAGCACCGGGGCGGCGAGTCGCAACGGCGCATCCGAAACCAGTGCCGCCACGTTCTGTGGTGCGACACGTTCCAGTACCCGTGCCGCTTCCACCGGATGTGACTCGAGGAACGCGAATGAAAGATCCTGGATGCCGGCCATGTTCAGTGCTCCCCGATTTTGAGCACGATGGGTTCTTCGCCGTACACCTTGGCGGGCAGGGTGACCCGTCCTTCCGGGGTCTCGAGTATTACCGTGATCGGCGTGAGTTCGAGTATGCGGCCCTCAAAGCCAGCGACTTTCACGTGCTGCCCTACTGAAAAGGCCTGCCGCAGATGGTGACCGCCGATCAGATTTGCTACATAAGTGCGTGCGCCCAGACTCAAGGCCAGGGCCACTGAGGCAGCCATGGTGCCGCCCGCGACTGCCACGATGATGACCAGGAAGGTGACTTTGATGCCGATCTGGTCGGCGCCTACCAGCAGGGCGGTCACCAGGATGATGGCCTGCACCGTGCGCCCCAGTAATTCGCGCTGTCTGGTGCCGGCGATGGCGGATGTTGCCACCACGAGATCGCGAGCCAGGCGACTCAACAGGAAACCTGCTGCGATGATGAGTGCGCCGGCAAACATCGTGGGCACGTAGTGCGCTACGCCGGCCAGCCATGCCGTGAAGGTGTTCAGCCCCAGCACCTGGGTGGCGGCGGTGATGAAGAAGAGCAGGACCACCCAGAATACGATGCTGCCGAGAAATTTTGCTGATGACTGGGGCAGTTTGGCGCGTTCGGTACCGCCGCTGCTCGTCATGCGGGACAGCATCCGGTCAACGATGATGGCAGCACGTATGGAGAGCGTGCGCAGGACGCGGGCGATGATCCAGCCCAGCAGCAGCAGCAGAAATGCCCCCAGTATGCTGGGCAGATACTGGCCGATGCGCTCAACGATTTGTGTAAAGGCGCCGCTCAGGGCCGCACCCCAGTCGCTCAGGATTTGCATTTCGGGATCCTCGTGCAGGTCATGGACATCGGTGCGCTACGCGCCGGCTTTCACCGGCCACTGCCAGCGGACAGCGGCTTGAGCTTAGCATTCAGGCGCAAGCGCCGTCACCTCGCCCGAGAGGCTCAGGCGCGTGACGGTCATGCAATACCGGTCGCTAACCGCCCAGCCACCAAGGCATATCAACCACTGTTTGCAGCAGCCCCGACGGGTAGCGCAATGTGAGGAAGTAGGACATGACGGCGAGGAAAGTTACGCCGGATATTCCCATGGCCGCGTGTTTCAATGGCGCATTGCCGACCTTGACCTGCATGAATATGAATATGAACAGGGCGCAGCCGAACGGGAATCCGGCAAGGCCCACCAGGGCGAACATGCCCAGCACCCAGCCGAGGTAGTGGTAGGCGCTGTAGTCGACCTTGATGGTTCTCTCGCTGTCGTCCAGCACACCCGCGGGCTTGTCAGCCCTTACCATGAAGTACATCAGCGGCAGCATCAACAGTAATCCAACGACAGCAACGATTTGCATGAATATCCTGCCAAACCAGGTGTAATTAAAGCTGTCAATCAGTGCGTAAGTGATAAAGGCCAGAATTGTCACAGCGAACACCAGCTGGGGTTTGCGGTTGCTTGTGCTGTGTACGCCGGATTCCTGGTAGGTCTTGCCCCTGTTGGGCGAAAAACGCCAGGCGGCATATATTGACAGCACCGTTGCAATGATCAGTCCGATGACTATGGGGTGTTGCAGGAAAGTCATGCCATAGACCTGATAGGTCTGGTAAATGGTGGGCTCAAGACGCGGCGCGAGGAAGTATCCGATCAACAGGGCCGGGCGGGACCAGCCAAAGCGCTTCATGAAGACGCCCAGAGTGCCCATGACAAAAAGTGCGAACAGATCGTTCCATTCGCGAGTCGCCTGGAACGCCGCGAAGAAAATCAGTACCAGCATGAACGGCGCAAGATAGGCGTAACGGATGGTCGTCAGCTTGGCGATGTGATTGGCCAGCAGCAGACAAAGCACGGTTGCCGCTATGTTGCCAATCGCGAGCGACCAGATCATGGTGAAGGTGAGATCCAGGTGCTGGGTCAGCATGGTCACGCCGGGTTCAATACCGATCAGAATGAAGCCGCCAAGCAGTATCGCCATGCTGCCGGAACCGGGGATGCCGAATAGCAGCGTGGGGATCAGCGCGCCACCCTCCTTGGCGTTGTTGGCGGATTCAGGTGCGAGCACCCCGCGTACGTCGCCTTTGCCATAGTTTTCGCGATTCTTTGTGGTCTGGATGACGTGCCCATAGGCAATCCAGTCGACCACTGACCCGCCTAGGCCCGGCAGGGCGCCGACAATGCAACCGATGACGCTGCAGCGGATCACGATCCAGCGGTGCCGAATAACGTCTTTGAATCCCTCAATCCAGCCTTTGCCCAGCGTTGCCGTTTCTGAAATGCGGCTGCTGCGGCGAAGCAGGTCAATGATTTCCGGCAGCGCAAACATGCCGAGGCCAACGATTACAATGGGAATTCCGTCGCTCAGGTAAATCGAATCTCCGACCAACCGAACCTCGCCGGTCGCCGGAGCAGTGCCCATCGAACCCAGCAGCAGTCCGGCGCAGCATGTCGCGAGTCCCTTCAGGGCGCTGGTGCCGGTCAGCATGCCTATCATCGACAGGGCAAGTATCACCAGCAGCAACTGTTCGCCGAAACCCATGGCGAGAATGATCGGTCGTGCAGCAAAGATGGCCCCTGTGAGGACCACAGCGCCAAACACGCCCCCAAACATGGAGGCGGTGAATGCGGCACCCAGTGCACGCGCGCCTTCGCCTTTTTTTGCCATGGGGAAGCCGTCAACGACGGTGGCCTGTGAGGCTGCGGTCCCAGGGATGCCCATCAGTACCGATGCAAAAGTATCAGATGTTGATAATGGCGCGATCAGGCCGATCATCATCGCCAGCGCATTCATTGGGTCCATGCCAAATACAAACGGCAGCAGGACGGACAGACCGGCAATGCCGCCAAGTCCGGGCAGGATGCCTACCACCATGCCCAGTAAAACGCCGCTGAAAAGAAATAAAAGATGGTAGGGCTCAATCAACTGCAGCAAAGCAGAGAGTAACGTTTCAACCATCGATTTTCTCCCCCTCTTATGGCTGCAAAGGTGCAGCCATATATTTATCTTTTGGGTGTTATTGGACAGATCAGGGCCCGGCGTTCAGCCGGGCCCCAAACCTGCAGGCACTCAGGGTGCCTATGCGATATTACTTGGTTACTTGGTTTTCGCCACGATTTTCAGGTTGTAACGTTCTTTGACGTATTTACCCAGCCACTCACCCGATGCTGCTGTGAGGGTCGTGCCGTCTTTCTGGATCTTGGCAGCAGCTTCAGTCATGAGGTTCTTGTAGGGCCCGAATACCTTCAGTCCCTTGGGGGTCTTCATGACTTCGTCGTAGACCTTGACTGCCGCTCCGCGCCAAATAGCGACAATTTCAGGTGATGTGCCGGCCGGCAGATTCCAGGATTTCGACAGCGGCACGCTTACGGCCATCAGTGACTTCCACGCCTCATATTCCGGGCCTGAGGGCTTCTTGCCATGAACCGCTTCATACGCCTCGTTAAAAGTCGGCACTTCGGGCAGGGCAGGATCGCGGCTGATTGAGCCGTCCTCGTTAATTACGCCGAAGGTATACAGCGGAACCGCAAGTCCGCTCTTGATCATGTGGGCGCGATTATTGAGGAAAGACAGCGTGTTGTCGTAGCTCATGGTGAATTCACCACGCTCGAATGCCAATGCCATTGGCCCGTTGCCGCCCATGCCCCAGACGCTGTTGACCTCTACACCCAGCAGGCTCAGCGCAGTGCGCAGTGCGAGGCCGCCTGACGTTGGGGTCTTGCCGCCGAACACGAGTTTTTCTTTAGGATAGCTGCGGAGTTTCTCGATTTTTGATTTGAGATCAGTCTCTTTTTGAATGTTGAGATTGCTGCGCACATACTGCGTGATGCCGCGAGGTGACAGGATTACCGGAACGAAGTCATCCATATCGAACTTCGCGCGCTTGTCACCCAGCATATAGTTGGATTGTGACGAGGTTGAGAGTGCGAGTATCCAGGTGCCGTCCAGTTCAGCTTTCTCGTGGAAGTAATTCACTCCGGTCAGGCCGCCACCGCCGGGTCGGTTAACCACGATGATTTTCGGATTGCCGGGAAGATGTTTTTCGAAGTAAGGCGCCATCAGGCGGGTGTAGCTGTCAGTGCCGCCGCCTTCACTGAAGGGCACGATCACGGCAATGCGCTTGCCGGCATAGCTTACTGCTGCTGTGGCGACAGTACTGGCGGCCACTAGGCCTAACATCGCCACTGATGCGGCGAGAGTTTTGACTGCGTGTCGCAGCTTGGTCGAACCATTAGATTTATTCATACGTGCTCCTCATCATTTGAAGCGGTTGTTGCATTGCGACATTTTAATATCGCGCATACCGCTAGTTTTTTTACGTCGTCGTGTGCGACGAAGCTGGTCTCTTGTGAATGGAATTCTGACTGGAGACTTACGCTGATGCTGCAAATCTCGGTATTGCGGTTAATGCGGGCTTGCCACAATTCCATGCACAGATTCATAAATTGCTTCGCACTGCACAAATGTTAGACAGATTATAGACTCTGAAGTTCACACCCCGGAATCTGCGTACAACTGGTGGACATATTTGCTGGTTGAATTTGGCCACAGCAAATCAACACCAACTAATGGCTGCTTGCAGTAACTATACAAGCAAATGCAGCGTCTGATGTGAGCCGCGTGATGCACATTCAATATCGTGCGCTGCTTACTATGCCGGCGGTCGTGCACTGGGTGACCAGCTGCGCACATGCAGATCGCGTTGCGGGAAAGGAATTTCGATTTTGTATTTGCCGAGCGCCGTCTCAATGGCCCACAGGTAGTCAGCCTGTACCGCGCCGGGGCGCTTTACCGCATCGGAAGTCAGCCAGACGATGAGTTCGAAATTCAGGCTGCTGTCGCCAAACGCAGTGAGCCAGACTTGCGGTTTGCGTTTGTCATCGCCCTCCAGCGTGTGCCTTACGGTGGCCGCTGCTTCCAGCACGGCCTTGCGCACCAATTCTTTGTCCGAGCCGTAGGCAACGCCGAAAGGAACGTGAATGCGCCGATAGACATCGCGCATGGTCCAGTTCATTACATGCCCGTTCACGAATACGGAATTGGGCACCACGATGTCGATATTGTCGTTGGTGGTGATGAGCGTGCTGCGGATATTGATTTCGCGCACTTCGCCGCTGATCCCCGATTCAAGCTCGATGAAATCGCCGATCTTCAGCGATTTTTCGAAGAGCAGCATAAGCCCGGCAACGAAGTTGCTGATCAGGTTCTGCATGCCGAAACCGACGCCTACACCGAGAGCGCTGGCGAACAAGGCGAACTTGCTCATGTCGATGCCGATGGAGGACAGGCCGATCAGAAAGCCGACAGTCAGCAGTATGTAGTGCAGCAGCCGGTTCAGCGTGTAGAGCGCCGCAGGATTGAAATTCGGACGATGGGCGGCCAGCCGCGTGAGCAGGTTTTTCGCGAGCTTGGACAACCACCACGCAACGGTAAGGACGACAACAACGCGGATCAATCCGATGGAGGTAATCGCCACATCGCCAATTTCGAACAATGGTGCGGTAAACCAGCCTGATAAAACCTGCCAGGTGCCCGGGTCGGCGGGCGTGCCGGCCTGCAGCCGGAAGGCATCCGCTGAGAACCCTCCGGGCGAAAACCAATGGCCGCCAGACAGATCGCGCAACCAATCCGTGAATTTCATTGCCGGTCTCCGCTATGCATAATTGTCAAAGCCATCGATTCCTGCGAAACAGCAACACCAGGATGGCGGCGATTGCGCCCATGATGCCCAGCAGCACGAAATAACCAGATTGCGACTTCAGTTCGGGCATGTATTCGAAATTCATTCCATAAATGCCGGCGAGAAAGGTCAGTGGCACGAAGATGGCAGTGATGATGGTGAGAATTCTGATGATGTTATTGAGCCGGTGCGAGGCCAATGAAATATAGCCTTCGATCAGATCCGTGGAAATTTCGTAGTACAGGGAAGCCAGGCTGCTGGCGCGCTCCTGATGCTCATAGACATCCCGTATTTCGTGGATGAGTTCAGCGCGCACCTGCCGTGGCGGATTGTTCAGCAGCTCCAAGAATACCTGGACATGATAAAGGAGGACGCGGCGAAACTTCCGCAGGTCAGTCTTGTAGCCGATCAGTTCGGCGAGCATGGAGTCGTCCGGATTTTCAACGATCTCGACTTCAAGATCGTCGAGCCGCGGTTCCAGTGCCAGCAGTTTTTTCGTATAGCGGTCCACCATGATTCGGCACAGGCGCAGGGCCAGCGCGTCCGCGCCGCTGGCCAGCAAGGTCTTGTCTTGCACGGTTTCCTGACGCAGCTCGTCAATGCTGCGGGAAGGACCGGAGTGGCGCGTGACCAGGAAGCGCTGCCCGATGAACAGTGCGAGCTGGATGGTGCCGAATTCGAAATCATCCGAAGATGTGCCCAGGCCTTTGAGCAGGACGAGCACATTGTCGGAAAAGGCTTCAATTTTGGGCGGGTGCCGCAGACGTTGTGCGTCTTTGATGGCCATCGGGTGCAGACCGAAGCCGGACATCAGCAGCTGTTTTTCGGCCTCGGGTTCGTTATCCGCAAAGTCAGCCCAGATGACTGAATCGGATTCACTTTGCCATGCACTCAGCAGTTCTTCGTTGCCGGCCGTGATTTCCCCGGTGGCGGGGCGGTACAGTAGCGTGCGAATCATGTGATCCTCAATCAGCGAATGATTTCATGACAACATGGCAGTGCCTGCTGCAGTCGCGAATTCAACGCGGAGTCGACGGCAGGCGGTGCGGTCTGCAGCAAGGGCTTGCAGACTTATTCTCTGCCTGGCAAGCGGCGCAGTTATTGGGCGCAGTTATTATCCGCAGTTATTGTCCGCAGTTATTGTCAATGTCGTATGCATCAATATTAGCACGCGTGCGCGGAAGCATTCCCGCGCACTATGTCGACAGCCCCGCTTGTTTCGCGATGTAGTTGCCCAGCGCGGCCCATTCGCGATCGCCGTATCCCTGGTCTATGGCGGCCAGATGCTGCATGCGCAATGTTTCGGCCAGTGGCAGCGGCACAGTCGTGTCTTTGCCGGCCTGCAGCGCGAGTTCCATGTCCTTCAGGCCCAGCTTCAGCGGGAACGTCACTTGAGCCGGTTGATCCAGTATCAATCGTCCATAGACCTTGTAGACCGGTGCATTCATCGAAGTGCCGGTAATGATGTCCAGAAACAGGGCCGGGTCCACGCCGGATTTCTGTACCAGCGCGAAAGCTTCACCCAGGCTTTCAATGATGGTGCCCAGCATGAAATTGCGCGCAATTTTTACAATATTCGCGTGATGCGCCGTGGTGCCCAGATTAAACCAGCGTCGCCCGAGCACCTCGAACAGCGGCGTGCAGCGTGTGATGGCGTCCTCGCTGCCGGCCGCAACGATATCCAGCTGACCCGTTGCCGCCGCTTCCGGGCGCCCGAATACCGGCGCTGAAATGTATTCAGAACCCGCGACGCCGTGCATGGCGGAGAGTCGCTGGCCCAGATGCAGGCTGACCGATGCCATATTGAGATGCGTGGTCGACACCGGCAGTTTCTGCACCAGCCCGGATGCTATCCACACCGCTTCGACGGCGGCATCATCAGCCAGCATGGTGATCACGACATCGGAGTTGATCAGGTCCGCCGGCTGTTCCGCCACCACCGCGCCGCGCGAGCGGAATTCAGCAGCGACCGCGGGTGTGCGGTTCCACACCCGCACCGAGTAGCCGGAGGCCAACAGCTGGCCCGCCATGCCTTTGCCCATTTGACCCAGGCCGATGAATCCGATTTTCATGTGCGTGCTCCACTGACAGTTGCGCC
>JBBKXO010000102.1:0-4664 GCA_037969525.1 Burkholderiales bacterium
ACCTATGTCGGCCGCGCACCTGAAATCGTCGATGAAGTCGTGCAGCAGCAACGCGCCAGCGGCTGGTTGAAGTAAAAATATATTTAAAATCAATAATTTACATATGTTTCAGCGGACGGGGCAACACAGATAATGAAAATTGCAATACTCGATGACTATCAGGATGTCGTGCGCACGCTCGACTGTTACGCCAAACTCAAAGGCCACGACGTCAAAATCTGGAACGATCACACCAGGGATGTCGACGTGCTGGCGGATCGTCTGCAGGATGCCGAGGCCCTGGTGCTGATTCGCGAGCGCACGCCGATTCAAGCACCGCTGATCGCACGATTGCCGAAGCTGAAACTGATCAGCCATCACAGTGTTTATCCGCATATCGATGTTGATGCCTGCACCAAACACGGGGTGGTGTTGTGCACCAGCCTGCACCCCGGGCAGCCTTCGCATGCGACGGCTGAATTGACCTGGGGTTTGATCATCGCGGCAATGCGCAAAATTCCGCAGGAAGTGGCGGCGCTGAAAGCAGGGCGCTGGCAGTCGACCGTGGGGTACGGATTGCGCGGCAAGACACTGGGCGTCTATGGCTATGGCCGCATCGGCGCGGTAATCGCGGGTTACGGCAAGGCCTTTGGCATGAAAGTGCTGGTGTGGGCACGCGAGGCGTCGCTGGCAAGGGCGCGGGCTGATGGATATGCGGCTGCGCGCGACAAGGAGGCATTCTTTGAAGACTGTGATGTCATTTCGCTGCATCTGCGCTTGATCGAGGCCACGCGCGGCATCGTCACTGCAGCGGATCTGGCGCGCATGAAACCGACAGCACTGATGGTCAACACCAGCCGCGCCGGACTGATCGAAGCTGGCGCGCTGGAGCAGGCGCTCAAACTCGGACGTCCGGGGATGGCGGCAGTGGATGTATTCGAGGACGAGCCGGTATTGCACGGGGATCATCCTCTGCTGAAACTCGACAACGCCGTGTGCACGCCGCACATTGGTTATGTGGAATACGCCGGCTATGAACGGATATTTGGCAACATATTCGACCAGATACTGGCTTTTGCCGGTGGCAAACCGGTGAATGTGGTTAACTCGAATGCGCTGGAAAACGCGCGGCGCTGAATAGGAGCAATAACGATGAACAGGAATCTGATCGCAGTGATGGCATTGCTTGGCCTGTCATCGGTGGCGACCACCGGGTTGGCCGCACAGAGAGCTGAAACCGCCTATCCGAGTCGGCCGGTACGCTGGATCGTGCCGTTTCCGCCGGGGGCGTCGAATGACATCACGGCACGTCTGTTTGCACAGAAAATGTCCGAGACCATGGGGCAGCAGTTCGTCATCGACAACAGGCCCGGGGCCGGCGGCTCAATCGGCGCGCAGCTTGCCGTAGAGGCGGCCCCCGATGGTTACACGCTGCTTCATGCAAACCCCGGCCCCAGCGTGAACAATATTGTGATGCGGCGTAAATCGAAATATCAGATGAGCGATTTCGCGCCGGTCATGTTCATCGGCTATTCACCCCTGATTATCGTGGCGAGTCCGAAATTTGTTGCCAGTAACGGCCGTGAACTGGTGGCCTATGGCAAGGCGAATCCCGGCAAGCTGACCTGGGCTTCGTCAGGCAATGGCAGCAGCCTGCATATCGGATTGGCGCTCTTCGGTGCGGCCACCGGTGTCGATTTCGTGCATGTGCCTTACAAAGGCACGGCGCCGGCGCTGACGGATGTGATGAGCGGGCGGGTCGACGTCACTTACACGACGGTAGTCAGCGGTGATGCCCATATCAAGGCGGGCCGCATCAAGGTGCTGGCTGTGGCGGCGCCCAAGCGACAGGCGGTAATACCCAACGTGCCGACTCTGGAGGAAGAGGGCATCAAGAATGCAGAAGCAACGGTGTGGTTCGGCGTGCAGGTGCCAGCGAAAACATCAAAGGCGGTGACCGGCAAGCTCAATGCCGAGATGAATCGTGTGCTGCAGATGCCCGACGTGCAGGCCCGATTGGATCAACTGGGCCTGGTACGGGTCGGTGGCACACAGGCGGATTTCGGAGCTTTTATCAAAGGTGAAGCGGATAAACTCGGCATGTTGATCAAGTCCCAACGCATAGAGATGATGGATTAGCAGAGGCTGATGTACGCCGGGGCTGAACGTGTCGCACCATTTTTGCGCATGTCATGCTTAACTGTTTGTTAAGTCAGACTAATCTCAGCTTGCCTGGGGCAGCCTGCGATGCCGGCCAGGTCACGGTAGGAACGTTCAACGCCAGTTCAACATATTGCTCTGTGTAAGGCGGTTGTAAGCGCTGCGCAATAGAATCGCGCCGGAATTTGTCGGACAGTGGTAAATCCTGAGTCGTGCAATCGGGCCCCGCAAAGTGCAAGCGGGGTTGTGCGACGCACAATAGAAGAGCAAAAAATCTTTGTTTGGCTGCAAGGCTTCGTGTAAAGTCCGTTCCCGTAATATAGGCACAATATTACAGGGGTCAAAAAAACTAAAAGTTTTAACAAGAAGTTCTGGCCGCGGGCAGTTTGCAATGCGATCGAGGTGTGCGGCACATCAAACTGGAAGTGTGGTTCGTTCCGGTATCTGTATTTGAAATCTGGAGGGTGTTCACTTGAAAATCAAGAGTCAGGAAGACTTCTGGGCCGGCGCCATGTTCGTCGGCTTCGGGCTCCTCGCGATCTTTATGGCGAGAGATTATCCGTTTGGTACGACCAGCCGCATGGGACCGGGGTATTTCCCCACCTGGCTAGGCATCATCATGGCAGTTCTGGGTGGGGCGCTGTGCCTGCAGGGTTTGAAGACTGAAGGTGCCAAACTCGGCAAATGGGCTTTCAAGCCCATGGTTCTGATGAGTTTGGGCTTCATCATCTTTGGCTGGTCCATCGACCACCTTGGTTTTGTTATCGCGACGGCGGCACTGATCGTACTGGGCGCCGCGTCGGGAACGGAATTCAAGTGGAAGGAAGTGATCATAATGACCATTGTCCTGATCGTTGGTAGCTGGGCCTTGTTCATCTACGCTCTGGAACTGCCTTACCCGCTGTTCTGGTGGAGATAAAATAATGGATGTCCTTGCAAATCTATTCTCCAACCTCGCGTTGGGTTTCGAGACTGCGGTATCACTGCAGAACCTGACGTACTGTTTCATTGGCGTATTCGTCGGCACGCTGGTCGGTGTGCTGCCGGGCATCGGCCCGTTGGCGGCAATCGCCATGCTGCTGCCCGCGACCTTCAACCTGCCGCCGGTGGGTGCGCTGATCATGCTGGCCGGTATTTACTACGGCACGCAGTACGGTGGTTCTACTACTTCCATTCTGGTGAATCTGCCGGGCGAGTCGGCCTCTGTGGTGACTTGTATCGACGGCTACCAGATGGCCAAGAACGGTCGCGCGGGTCCTGCTTTGGCGATCGCTGCGATAGGCTCGTTCTTTGCCGGCACGGTGGGTACGATCCTGATTGCGGTGGCCGGGCCACCTCTGGCCGAAATGGCGCTGAAGTTTGGCGCACCGGAATACTTCTCGCTGATGTGCATGGGTCTGATCGCTTCCGCAGTGCTGGCCAGCGGCTCGATGCTGAAGGCCATTTCGATGATTTTCCTCGGGCTGTTGTTCGGCATCGTCGGCACGGACGTGAACTCGGGCATGTCGCGCTTTACATTCGGCATGTCGGGGCTCGCTGACGGTTTGAGCTTCGTCGTTGTGGCCATGGGTCTTTTCGGCTTTAGCGAGATTCTGTCGAACCTCGAAAAAGGCCAGGACAAGGCCAGTCGCGAACTCCTGACCAATAAAATCGAACATCTGTATCCGACGTGGCAGGACATGAAGCTCTGTATGGGGCCGATCATGCGCGGCACGGCGATCGGCGCGTTCTTTGGCACGTTGCCAGGTGCGGGCCCGACCATCAGTGCATTCTCCAGTTATGCGCTGGAGAAAAAGGTGGCGAAACATCCGGAGGAGTTCGGTACGGGTGCGATTCAGGGTGTCGCCGGTCCGGAATCTGCCAATAACGCCGCCGCACAGTGCGCGTTCATTCCGACGCTGACGCTGGGCATACCAGGCAGTGGCACCATGGCACTGATGCTGGGCGCGCTGACCATCCAGGGCATCGCCCCCGGGCCACAGGTGATGACGCAGCGCCCCGAGCTGTTCTGGGGCCTGATTGCCAGTATGTGGATCGGTAACGCGATGCTGGTGATCCTGAACCTGCCGCTGATCGGGCTGTGGGTCAAGTTGTTGCAGGTGCCTTACCGCATGCTGTTCCCGGCGATCCTGGTGTTCATGGGCATCGGCGTCTACAGCGTCAACAACTTGGATCTTGACATCTACATGACCGTGTTCTTCGGCCTGATGGGCTATGCCTTCAACAAGTTGAGGTGCGAGCCGGCACCGCTGATTCTGGCGTTTGTGCTGGGACCGCTGATGGAAGAAAACCTGCGGCGCGCACTGCTGATCTCGCGTGGTGATCCGACGGTGTTTTTCACGAGGCCGATCAGCGCAGCATTCCTGACCGCAACTATCCTGCTGTTGATCTTCATGATCATGCCCAACATCCGCAAGAAGCGAGATCAGGCTTATCAGGAATAATGAGGGGGAGAATAAAATGCCGGCGCCAACGCTGGCTGGGTAATGTAACTGGCACGCGGCTATCACCGCGTGTTTTTTTTT
>JBBKXO010000103.1:0-8294 GCA_037969525.1 Burkholderiales bacterium
GCCAATCGCGGCAAGAAATCGATCACCGTCAATCTGTCCAAACCCGAGGGCCAGGAACTGGTGCGCAAGCTGGCTGCGCAGGTCGATGTGCTGCTGGAAAACTACAAACATGGTGATCTGGCGCGTTATGGTCTGGGCTACGAGGATTTGCGCAAGATCAATCCACGGCTTATTTATTGTTCGGTCACCGGGTTTGGTCAGACCGGTCCGTACCGCGAGCGTCCTGGTTACGATTTCATGGTGCAGGGCATGGGCGGGCTGATGAGCATCACCGGCGAGCGCGATGACCTGCCCGGAGGCGGGCCGCAACGCGTTGGCGTGCCCATCGTCGACATCATGACGGGGATGTACGCGTCGATCGCGGTTTGCGCAGCTATCGCACATCGCGCTGAAAGCGGCGTTGGCCAGCACCTGGATCTGGCGTTGCTCGATACCCAGGTTGCCTTCCTGTCCAACCAGGCCATGAATTACCTGGCGACTGGTGAGGCACCGGGCCGGCTCGGCAACGCGCATCCGAACATCGTGCCGTACCAGACCTTCCACACCAGCGACGGGGACATCATCCTCGCCTGCGGTAACGACAATCTGTTCAAGAAGTTCTGTGAAGTCGCCGGCTGCCAGGCGCTGGCACAGGATCCGCGGTTCGCGACCAACGCCAAACGCGTGGAGAACCGGGTGGAAATTACCGAAAAACTCAATGCGGTGTTCGCTCAGCGCACGACCCGGGAATGGGTGGATCTGCTGGAGGGGGCGGGTGTACCCAACGGCCCGATCAATAACCTGCAGCAGGTGTTCGAGGAGCCGCAGGTGGTGGCCCGCGGCGTCCGCATAGAAATGGATCACCCGACGGCGGGCAAGGTGCCGCTGGTGGCGAGTCCGATGCGGTTTTCGGCAACACCGGTGGAATACAAATTGCCGCCGCCAACGCTGGGCCAGCATACCGAGGAAATTTTGCGCGATGTGCTGCAGCTGGGCGAGGCCGAGATCGCCAGCCTGCGTGCCGGGAAAATCGTCTAGAAAAAACTGACCAGCATTTTCGTCGCCAGTGCGAACAGCACAATGGCGAATATTTTCTTCAGTAGCGTACCGGGCGTGCGGTGGGCGAGCCGCGCACCCAGCGGAGCCAGCAGCACGCTGGCAATGACGATGCCGGTGAGCGCCGGCAAATAGATATAACCGATGCTGTATTCCGGCAATTCCGCTTTGCTCCATCCGGTAAGCATATAACCTACGGTCCCGGCGACGGCCAGCGGCCAGCCGATGCCCGCTGCAGTGCCGATGGCTTCATGGACGAGTGTGCCGCGCTTGACCAGATAGGCCACAACCAGGGCGGCGCCGCCGGTGGCTGTCAGGCTGGAAATTACGCCGATGCCGGTGGCCACGATACTGGCGCCGGTTACGGTCTGCGGCATTGTGCTGGGCTGTGGTTTGCGACCGAACAGCATCTGTGCCGACAGGTAGTAGATCAATGACGTGAAGACCACGGTTAGCAGACGCACGTCGAGCACGCTGGCGAGCAGTGCGCCGCCGAATGTGCCGGTGACTATGCCCGGCGCCATGCGGCGGACGATGGCCCAGTTGACTGCGCCGTGCCGGTGATGCGCCCATACGCTGGACACCGAAGTAAATAACATCGTTGCCATTGCGGTACCCAGCGCCAGGTGCACGGCATGCGCTGGCGCATACTGTTTGGCGGCGAAGATGAGCGCCAGTACC
Organism: Burkholderiales bacterium; assembly: GCA_037969525.1. Taxonomy (GTDB): domain Bacteria; phylum Pseudomonadota; class Gammaproteobacteria; order Burkholderiales; family SG8-41. Next base: position 1,717 of record JBBKXO010000103.1, read on the forward strand.
GGGACCATGGCCGCACCGCCGCCGATGCCCAGCAGCCCGGCAAAGAACCCGACAAATGCACCCACGGCGAGGTAAGCCCACCACCAATCAATCATGTCGGAGGTGTGTCCCGGCTATTTCAGCAGGCCGAGTATGTACTTCCACTCGTCCGGGTCGACCGGCGTGATCGACAGCCGGTTGCCCTTGGCCAGCAGGCGCATTTTGGCCAGCGCCTTGTGCGTGCGCAGATCGTTCAGCGTCAGCGGCCTGGTCTTTTTGACGAAACGGAAATCGACATGCAGCCAGCGCGGGTTGTCGGGAGTCGCCTTGCTGTCGAAGTACTTGCTCTTGCGGTCGAACTGTGTGGCGTCGGGGTACGCCGCTTTGTCGACCTCGGCAATGCCGACGATGGCAGGTTCGGCGCAGTTGGAATGATAAAAAAACGTCGGGTCGCCGGACCTCATCTGGTCGCGCATGAAGTTGCGCGCCTGGTAATTGCGCACACCCGTCCAGGGCGTGGTTTTATCGCGGGCGAGGTCGTCGATGCTGTAAGCGTCGGGCTCGGACTTGATCAACCAGTAGCGCATGTCGGTGTTTCATCCAATGTGGCACTAAGAATTGCGGCCAAAAAAAATGCGGCAGGGCCGCATTGCTGTGAGGGGTTCCCCCGCCTGTGCCGCATCAGACCAGCATCTTGAACCTAAGGTTCAAGGCGGCCACCTTCCGAGTCTCTTCAGGCACATCCACGTGGGACGCGCACACCGAGACCGCTTGAGTCGGCGGCCACAGCGATGTTATTGGTTCAAAGAATATATGGCCTGAACGAACACCGCAGGGGAATCATTGCACGGAACATCATCAGGCTGAAACGCAGTGGAAAGCGTTATTTAAAATTGCACAACACAGATTAAATCTAGAACAGCTTGCTTTGCTCTGCCATCGCCTGATCAATGGCCGTTTCCATGCGTTGAATTCTACGCTTGGTTTCTGCGATGTCAAAGCTGCCGCCGACTTTCATCGAAAGAAATTCGTGCGTAATGTTCAGCGCCGCCATGATGGCGATGCGTTCAAGTCCGATGACTTTGCCGCGATCGCGGATTTCCTGCATTTTGCTGTTCAGATACTCCACCGCTTCGAGCAGGCCTTTCTGCTCGTGCTCCGCACACGCGACGCGAAATTCGCGCCCCATGATGTTGATCTGCAAACCCTTTGGGTCGGCGCTCATGTTTCCTCGGCGGGAATCTGCTTCAGGATCTGTTCGAGACGGCCGCTGGCGCTGGTGATCTTTTCTTCCAGTTGCTTGTTGCGATGCAGGGCTGCAGCCAATTCCTGGCGCAGCCGTTGCGTATCTTCACGCAACCGCTGATTGATTTCGACAAACTGGGTCAGTTTGTCTTCGAGTGCCTTGAGTTCGGCTTCCATGCGCGCACTATAGAGGGGAAAATCTCGATGGGTCAACCGCTAACGCGGGGTTTTGAATGTAATTTAGCATGTACCGTGCGATGTCGGGGCATCAGATGAGTTGATCACGGCGGCGTGAAATCACATTGGTTGCGCCTGTACCAAGGTAGTTATATAAGACATTGTTTTTAAAGGGAAATATTTTTACTTCCCGTGCCAGCCTGAACGGCCCCGGTCATCCGGCTGCGCTACAATCCGCCCTGTCCGTGACGATCCGCGACCGCAAGCGGAGCGTCATGAACATGTTTCGGGTGCCGACCCACCCCGCCAGGGGCGTCGGTTAAACGGGAAACAGGTGCGGCTGCAAAGCCCATGCCTGTGCTGCCCCCGCAACGGTAAGCGATCGGCATTCAACGCAACGAATGCCGGGCGCGCCTCAGCCACTGTGCCGCCAACGGCATGGGAAGGCGGCGCGCTCGTGATCGTGAGCCCGGAGACCGGCCTGGAACGTTAGTCGGAAACAGTCGCGGCAGGGCGACCATCCGGATCATGCGTCATCGTGGTCGGTCGTTCCTCCGTGTTGTTTCCTTTGCTTTGCATATTGCGTGCGGCGGGCACGTGCCACAAAGGAAATCAGCATGAGAACTTCTATCTTTACGGCTGCCGCATTTGTAGCGGCAATCGCGCCTGTCCATGGCGCTGCCGTTCAAACACCGGCAGAACTGCTGGCACCCGTAGTCGTTACGGCGACACGATTTCCCGACATCCAGCGTCAGTTTCCGATCGGCGTGAGTGTAATCGACCGCGAGGCCATCGTGCGCAGCACCGCACGCAGTGTTCCCGAACTGCTGACATTGCAAGCGGGAATTCAGGTGCGAGACAGCACCGGCAGCCCCGATCTGCAGATCGATATGCGCGGATTCGGGCAGACCGGCGACCTCAACACCGTCGTGCTGGTCGATGGCCAGCGTTTCAATGACATTGATACCAGCCCGGTGAAGTGGTCGGCAATTCCACTGTCGGCCATCGAACGTATTGAAATTCTGCCGGGGAGTGGCGCCGTGATGTACGGGAGCGGCGCGACCGGTGGCGTAATCAACATCATTACACGGCAACCGGTATCCGGTGACCGGCAAATCGAAGTTCATGCGGGAGCGGGAAGTTACAGCGCAACCGATCTGCAGGTTGCGGCATCGCTGGCCGGTGACCGGCTCGGGCTGCGCATCCAGGCCTCCGATCAGCGCTCTGATAATTATCGCGACAACAACCGTCTGATCCAGCGCAATCTGCTGGCAGATGTGCGAACGCTGGGTAGCGGCCCCCAGCTGTACATGAAAATCGCGTCCGACGCGCAGGATTTGCGCAATCCCGGTCAACTGACGCTGGCAGAAATGGCTGTCAATCGCCGTGGCACACAGACGCCGCGCGATTTCAGTTCGCGCGACGGAATTCGCGCCGATCTTGGGGGTTCAGTGCGAAGTGGAAATGCAGAGTGGGCGGCCAATCTGGCTTTCCGCAAGCAGGAGACCAGCGCATTTTTTTCTGCGTTTTCATCGGATGTGATCAACGAAACCGAAAACATCGCATTTTCGCCCCGCGTAAAAATCAGTCATCGCCTCGGCGGGTTCGACCAGACGTTGATCGCCGGTGTTGATGTCGAGGAGGGCAAGCTTGACCGCAATGTGACCGGCGTGTTTTTTTCCGGGCGCAGTGCGGCGCGGCAGCAGAAACGCGGGGTTTATTTGCATAACAACGCAACGCTGGGGCACAACTGGCTGCTGACCGTGGGCGCGCGCGGCCAGCATGCCGAAAACACGGTAGATGATGTCGCTTCCTTCGGTACTTTGTTACGCAAGACATACTCGCTCAGCGCTTCAGAAGTCGCCCTGCGCTACCGTGTGGCCCCCGGCCTTGCGCTGTACGCCAAGACGGGACGCAGTTTCCGTCTGCCTTCGGTTGAAGAGACCAATTTCACCAGCCCTGCCTTGCTCGAACCGCAGACCTCGCGCGACCGCGAGGCCGGTATTGACTACCGGACTGGCACGACCAGCGCCCGCCTTGCCGTTTACCGCATCGATCTGGACAACGAAATCGCCTTCAATCCACTGGTGTTCGACAATATCAATCTGTCGCCCACGCGCCGGGAGGGTGTGGAGCTCGAGGTCCGCACCCGGGTAACGCCCGCATTGGATCTGTTTCTGAGCCACGCGCATGTGCTGGCGCGGTTTCGCAACGGTGTCTATGGCGGCACTGATCTCACCGGTAATACTGTACCGCTGGTGCCGCGCAATGCACTCAGCGCCGGCGTATCGTGGTTGACGGGACCAAAAACGCGACTCAATGCGACACTGCGCCATGTCGGCGAACAGCGTCTGGTCAATGACGAAACCAATACCCAAGCGCAGCAAATTCCGGCGTACACGGTGGTCGATATCAGGCTCGCGCATCAGCTGGCTGGCTGGACATTGGAGGCGGGGGTGCGCAACCTGTTTAACCGGCAGTACTACACGCAGGGTGGAGTCAGCGGCGCCGGTGTGATCAGGGTTTTTCCCGCCGCGGAACGTAACGGCTACATCAGCGTGCAGCACAGCTTCCGTTAAACCGTGTACGGTGGGGGGCGGACTGCGATGCTAATGCGGGGTTACCCGGCTTTCCCTTAATTATCAAAAGTTTGGTATTGTTCGAGCCGTGCAATCGATGTCCAGTACGACCCTTTATTTGCGATTGGTACGCCATGTGCGGCCGTACTGGCGCACGTTCGCCCTCGGGGTGCTCGGCATCATCATTGTCGCAGCCACCGAACCGGCGCTGCCAGCGCTGTTGAAGCCGTTGCTCGACGGTGTTTTCGTAGACAAGAACCAAACCGTGATCCGCTGGGCGCCGGTGTTCATCATCGGTTTGTTCGTCATTCGCGGGCTCGCTGAATACGTGGCGCAATTCGCGCTGTCGTGGATTGGCAACCGCCTGGTGATGGACCTGCGCGGGACCATGTTCCGCAAGCTGCTGACGCTGCCGGCGCGTTATTACGACGACCAGGCGTCGGGCAACCTGATTTCCAAGCTGACCTTCGATGTAATGCAGGTGACGACGGCAGCGACGACCGTGCTGACCGTGTTGTTCAAGGAAACACTGGTCATCATTGGATTGCTGGGCTGGATGCTGTGGCTGAACTGGAAACTGACGCTGCTCGCACTGGTCATGGCCCCGCTTATCGTGCTGGTGGTGCGGTTGATCAGCGTGCGCGTACGCAGCAGCAGCCGCATGGTGCAGACGCAGATGGGTGATATGACCCAGGTGATACAGGAAACCATAGAAGGTCACCGCGTGGTCAAGCTGTTTGGCGGGCAGGCCTATGAACAGCAACGTTTCGATGCCCAGGCCAATAGCGTGCGCCGTCAGCTGATGAAGCAGGTTGCCGCCGCCTCCGCCAGCGTGCCTCTCGTGCAGTTCGTTGCCGCGCTGGCGCTCGCTACCATAGTCTATCTGGCCGCTCAGCAGTCCAGTACGGACCAGATTACCGTCGGCGGATTCGTCTCTTTCATAACGGCCATGCTGATGCTGACCGCACCGCTGAAACGGGTGACCAGCGTCAACGAGCCGCTGCAGCGTGGCCTTGCAGCTGCGGAGAGCGTATTCGCCCTGATCGATGAAGCCGGCGAAACCGATGCCGGCACTGCTGAGCTGGCGCGTGCAGCCGGAGATATACGATTTGAGGGCGTGTGTTTTGCCTACGGCGAAGATGGCCGCAGCGCACTCAACGGCATTGATCTGCATATCAAACCTGGTGAAACCGTGGCGCTGGTCGGCGTTTCCGGCAGTGGCAAAACCACGTTCGCCAACCTGGTGCCGCGGTTTTACCTGCCGACTGCCGGCCGCATTTTGCTCGACGGCCAGGACATCAGCAGCCTCAAGCTGGCAGCCCTGCGCGAAAATATTGCGCTGGTCAGTCAGGACGTTGTGCTGTTTAACGACACCGTGGCTGCGAACATTGCCTACGGCGCGATGAACAAAGTTCTGCCTGCCGAAATCTTGTCGGCTGCCGAGGCCGCGCATGCGATGGAGTTCATCAGCGAAATGCCGCAGGGGCTGAATACGCTGGTCGGCGAGAACGGTGTCAAGCTGTCCGGCGGGCAGCGCCAGCGCCTGGCAATTGCACGGGCGCTGTTGAAAAATGCGCCGGTGCTGATACTCGACGAGGCCACATCAGCACTCGATTCCGAATCCGAACGCCACGTGCAGGCCGCGCTGGAAGTGCTGATGCGCGGGCGTACCACCATCGTAATTGCACACCGCCTGTCGACCATCGAGAAGGCTGATCGTATCGTGGTTCTGGATGCCGGAAGGATTGCCGAGACCGGTCCGCACCACGAACTGCTCGCCCGAAACGGGATCTACGCCAAGCTCTACCGTATCCAGTTCTCGAGAAAACCCGACGAGCAGCAATGATTGAGACGGCGCAGATTGACCGTGTTTATCTGATCAATGTCCGGTCGTTTACCGAGCGTTACGCGCATGCCAGTGCGCAACTTGCGCGCTTCGGTCTGAATGCTGAACCGGTTCATGAATGGGATGCCGAAGATCTCACGGCGGCAGTCGAGAGCGAGTATTTCAATCCCGGCGATCTGTCACCGGGACAAAAATCCTGCGGCATGAAACATGTGGTGGCGCTGCAACGCATCGTGGAGCGTGGAGAGCGTTATGCGCTGGTACTGGAAGACGACATCGTGCTTGCCGACGATTTTGCCAAAGGGCTGGCCGCAGCGCTTGCCGAGGCGCCGCAAAATCCGCAACCTCGGGTAATATTTATCGGATGCGGAGGAAATTTTTATACCCCCCGCAGTTTACGCAAGCCGGGTCAGCGACTTTACCCTTCCACTCGTGGCCGGTTTGCGGACTCTTACATCATCGGTCACGACGCGGCGCGGCTGCGTCTGGAATGGATCGCTCGTCACCGTATGTCAAAGCCGATCGATAACCAGTTCGAGGAAATCGACCGAGCGACGGGCATCACCATGCTGTGGCTGGAGGATCCCGTGGTCGAGCAGGGCAGCAAGCTCGGGATTTTCGACACGACGCTTGAATCGGCGCATCCCGGCTGGCTGCAGAAACTGATTTTCAAACTGGAAAAGCTCAGGCGCAAGTATGTTTACCAGATCTGGCGCTGAACCTGCTGTGGCAGGCGCGGGTCCGGGGGAGGT
>JBBKXO010000104.1:0-4419 GCA_037969525.1 Burkholderiales bacterium
AAACATGACCGACACTGAATTGGTGCCCGGCTCATAGCCATGGCGCTGCGTCGCATGCGGCGCCCAGCCTGCAGGCAGGCTGGGTTCATCTTCAGCGAACACCGCATTGGTGTAGCGCATCGCACCGAAGATCGCCATGGTGCCTATGCCCGGCAAAGCGCCGCCGACATTCTGCTGCAGCAGTCGCAGCGCGCGGCCGATGCTCGCACCGGCCGGCCGCTGCGGATCGGGACCGAGACAGCCGAACCCGGAATTAAGCCGGATTTCTTTCGCAATCGGCCCGTTGACGATCACCACCGGGAACGGACCGCCCGACGTCGCCTGCAACTGGTCGAAGAGATTTTCCGGAGCCAGGCACGCTTCCACTGCCGCGAGCAGCACCGGCAGATACTCCGGACGACCGCCGGCCATTGCCAGTGCAACGGCGCAGGTCTCCACGGTCGTGACGCCGCCGCGCGGTGGAAACTTGCCCAGCGTCTGCGTGCGCGGCAGCGCCGAACCGCGCAGTATCCAGTCCACCCGTTCGCGCGTCGCCGGCCACACCGGCAGACCATCGCCCCACAGATTGGTCAGCAGCAGGTTGTTGGCTTTCTGCAATGCATCTTCGTAAGTGCCGCCCTCGACACTGAGCATCGGCAATTCACCATTTGCTGACTGGGCAAATCCGGATTTCCATTTCGTCAGGCCGTTGTAAAACTCCTTTTTCCGCGCACTGACCGCGGACAGGTCACTGCCCGGCAGGAACATGTCGATCGGAAAAGTCACCATCGCGGCATCGGGTGCGAGACCCAGCCCCGACACGGCGTTGGTCATGACGCCGACAAAATCCGTCCGCGTCAGCGTAACGGTGGGGATGCCCATTGATTCGATTCTGGCGGCTGCACGGCCGCACGCAGTGGCGCAGGACCCTCAGGCCGCGTTGCCGATGATGACGGCGTCCACTCCGCTTTGTTTGACCAGTTTTGCCGTTTCTTCGGTCGGGATCAGCACGTTGCCCTGCGGAAACGCATCGCTCGGCAGCAACTCTGCAGTCGGAAAATCTGCCTTCAGCATGTCGCGCAGCATGGGCAGCATGCGAAACGCCTGCCATTGCTCGTTGCTGACAAAACCGATGCGCTTGCCCTCCAGCGTATTGACGCGAGGCGCGAACGCTTGCGTGACTTCCAGCGCGCCGGACGGATCGTGAAATTCAAGTTTGACCATGCGGGAATCCTCCTTGGTGCTTGCATTCTAATGGACTCGTCTTCATTACCCCGTACAATTCATCATATGAACGCACACCATCTGCTGCTGGTCGCCTCCGCAATCGCGGCGGGCATACTTTCGGGTTGTGCACAGACCACTGTGCCGATCACCGGGCAAACCACGCCGGCGGAAACGCCTGCGCAAGCCGAGCCACGATACACCCGCGAATTGATCGTGCCGCCATCGGCAGTCTCTGCCAGCCGACCGGCCACGCCACCGGCGGTGACCAGCGGACGCGGCAACAAGCCTTTGCACACGGTCACCGGCAAAGCATCCGGCCAGGCGGGTTATGTGCATTACTTTCTGCTGCGCATGCCGGACGAGACGCTGGAAGTGCAGGTCGGCATCGAACTCGCCGACCAGCGCATCGCCTGGTCATTCCCGGATCTGGGTGTGGTGATCTCGCCGTTTATCGATGGCGGAGATCTGCACACCGGCACCAACAACTATGCCGTCTGGCATCTGTATGGTGTCAGGCCGTTTCCGGACGATGCAGTCATGACGCGCCTGCAAAACGAACTTCCGGGGCGCATCGCACCCTGGCTCAGGGCGCAGACGCCCTACTGCCTGGACGACGAACCGAAGCGCAACTGCATGAGCTGCCTCGGCTTCGTGCTGCGCGCGCTGTTTCCGGGACGCGGCAGCGAGTACCCCGCGATTCCCCGCGATTTTTCGCACACCATCAATCCCACGCAGTTCACGCCCAACGACTTGTTGCTGTACCTGGCCGGCATGCTCGACCTGCCTGACCGCAACACGCGCCTGCAACGCCTATCCCGTTTGACCCTGCCGGCAGATTTGCGCGAGGACCTCGAAGAACTGGTGCGCAGAATGGGCAACGCATCCCTATCGCCCCGCACCGCCGCGCCATTGACGGCCCGCCAAAAACGCACCGGTGGCAATCCGACCGGCAGCGTTGCCCCGCAGACGCCACGCCGCAAACCTTAAATCACGGGCTGAAGCGGCACGTGGTGCGGCAGGACCCGCGTTCAGAATTCGCCGACAAAATCCTTCTTGCCGAGCGCAACGCCGTTGTGGCGCAGACAGTTGTAAACCGTGGTGGCGTGGAAATAAAAATTGGGGTGCGCGTAATTAAACAGGTACTGCATGCCCTTGAAGGTGTAATCCTGCTTGCCCAGCTTCACCGCAATGACCTTGTTTTCACTGCCGTCGATCTGCGCCGGCTTGATGGTGTTGATGAACGCAATGGTCTTGGCGATGCGCGCCTGCAATTCGGCTATCGTCTGTTCGGTATCCTCGTGTTTGGGCACATCCACCCCCGCCAGGCGTGCGACCGCGCCTTTCGATACGTCGCAGGCCACCTGCACCTGGCGTGCCAGCGTAAACATGTCGGGAAACAGCCGGAACGTGGTCAGCGCCGCAGGGTCCAGCTTGTGTAGCGCAACATGGGCTTGCGCCTTGTCCAGCAACGCGGACAGATTCTTCAGGATATGCACGAAGCGCGGCGCACTCGCGGTGTACATGGAAAGGGGCATGACGGACTCCAGCGGTTAAACGTGAAATTCATCATAGCATCGGAGTAACCAACCGATGCCGTCCACGCCCTTTACTCGAGCAACAGGCTCAGCTCGCGCACTTCGTCCGCCGTCAATAATTCCAGGGATTCCAGCAACTGCGTGACCCGTGTCACGCGCGTTGCGTCCAGCCGCGTTGCCAGGCAGTCGCGCACCTTTTCGCGATGCAGGCCCATGTCCAGCGGGGCGCCCCAGAAACCGGGCGGCCGGTCGCAGGTCGCGCGGTGAGTCGAGCCATCATGCAGGATCACTTCAACGGTCACCTGCATCTGGTTGAAAGCGGTTGGCAGCGAGGGGTCGACGGTGACTTTCATCCGCCGCAGCATCGATTTCATGTCGCCGCGGAACCGGCGCCGTTCAGCGAACGATGAAATGCCCACCCTGCCGTCGAGCAATGCGCAGGCTGCGGCGTACTGGAAGCTGAACTTGCCTTCCAGCCCCGACACCGGTGCCGGCCGGTCAACGTCCGGCATCGACGGCGTCACGAGATTCACGGCATTGATCAGCGCGGGGTCGGCAATCGTCTGGCGCGCCTCCAGCGCGGCGCTGATGGCGAAATGGGTCGGATATTTTGACGGATAAAACTTAATCGCCATGCCGGGATCACTGAAACGGAAAGGCCTGCCGTAACCAAGCAGCATGTCGCGGTCGATGCCCTTCGGGAAAAATGCGGCGATAAATCCGTCCTGGTGCGCGAGTATGTCGGTGTTCGCGGTCAGACCGCGTTTTGCCAGCATCGCAGCCTCCAGCCCCGCCGCAGCTGCGTTGCCGCAATGCGTGCACTTCACCCCGTGACCGATGTTTGCGCGCAATGCGCCGCTGCGTGATGCGGCGATGGCCAGCGCGTAATTCAGCTGTTTTTCATCGAGCCCGAGCAGATGCGCTGCCACCACCGCCGCACCGAACGGACCGACCACGCCGGGCGCGTGAAATCTGGAACTCTCGCGCCGATGATCCACCGCGGCCAGCAGCCGGCCCTGGATTTCAAAACCCTTGGCACAGGCGGTGAGCAGTTCACGCCCGTTCAGCCCGTCGCGCACCGCCAGTGCAAAGGCCACCGGCACCGTCGGCGACACTGCATGCGTGGACGGACTCGACATGGGTTCGAAATCGAGCACATGCATGGACACGGCATTGGCATACGCAGCAGCCAACGGTGCGGTTTTGAACCCGTGCCCCCAGACCGGACACTGCTCATGCCCGCCCTGTTCGAGCACATGTTGCGCAAAGGCCGTGGGTGCGGCCTCGCCGCTGCCCGCCACGGAAACAGCGACACCGTCGGCGATCAATCGCCGGGCAGTGGATACATCCGCCGTGCCCAGCGTTTCGAAAGTAGTGCCGTGGATGATTTCCGCCAGCCGTGCAGTCAGACTCATGCGACTCCCTGTATACCATCGGGGTGATGGCAACGATGTCTGGCGATTATCGCCGGATTAGGCGGCCACTCGGCCGCCCCAGTCAGAATAATGTGGATGAACGCTCTCCCCGGAACGCTGCGCCGGACTCACTTCCCGGCTTCGACAACGCGCCCACGCGCACACCCAACAGGCGGATGCGCCGGTCCAGCGGCACGCGCTTCAGGCATTCACCCGCAGCGCGACGGATCACCGCCGCGTCCTGAGTCGGCGTGTCCAGGGTC
>JBBKXO010000105.1:0-2797 GCA_037969525.1 Burkholderiales bacterium
ACGGGGGAGAGGGTTAGGGTGAGAGGGGCGATGTGTCTGCAATACATATATGTATCTTATTGATTTATTTAATAATTTCTCTGACGTCGGTGAGGCGCCCCTTGAGCGCCGCCGCCGCGGCCATTGCCGGGCTGACGAGGTGCGTGCGCCCTCCCGGGCCCTGGCGGTTGCGGAAATTGCGGTTGGAGGTCGATGCGCAGCGCTCACCCGGCTGCAGATGATCGCCGTTGATGGCAGTGCACATCGAGCAGCCGGGATCGCGCCATTCGAAACCGGCCTTGATGAAAATCTGGTCCAGCCCTTCTTTTTCCGCCTGACGCTTGACGCTCATCGAACCGGGCACCACCCAGGTCGGCACCACGGCCTTGCCGTGCTTCGCCACATCGGCCGCGACGCGCAGGTCTTCGATGCGGCCATTGGTGCAGGAGCCGATGAACACGCGGTTGAGTTTGATGTCGGCAAGTGCAGTGCCGGGTTTCAACGCCATGTATTCCAGCGCGGTTTCATACTCGGCGCGTTTTTTCGCATCCTTGATGCCGGCGGGATCGGGCACCACGCCGGTCACCGGCAAGGCGTGTTCGGGGGTAATGCCCCAGGTAGTGGTCGGCGCAATGTCACCACCAACCATGCTCACTTCCTTGTCGAAGCGGGTTCCCGCATCGGTGACCAGTGCGCGCCAACCGTCCAGCGCCTGCTCCCAGGCGCGGCCCTTGGGCGCATACGGCCGGCCTTCCATGTAGGCGTAGGTCTTGTCGTCCGGCGCGATCATGCCGGCGCGGCCACCGGCCTCGATCGACATGTTGCAGATGGTCATGCGGCCTTCCATCGACAGTGCGCGTATGGTCGAGCCGGCATATTCCATGGCATGACCGGTCGCGCCATCGACACCGATTTTGGCGATCAGTGCGAGGATCACGTCTTTCGCGGATACGCCAAAGCCCAACTCGCCGTCGATGGTGATGCGCAGGGTCTTGGGTTTACGTTGCCACAGGGCCTGTGTAGCCATCACATGCGCAAATTCGGAAGCGCCCACGCCATAGGCAAGGCAGCCGAAGGCGCCGTGTGTTGACGTGTGCGAATCATTGCCGATCACCAGCAGGCCGGGCTGGATGATGCCCTGCTCCGGCGGCACGATGTGCATGATGCCCTGGTGCAGGTGATCCATGCCGAACAGCGTGATGCCGTACTTGCGCGCCATCGCCTGCAGGTCAATCACCATGTTGCGGATCCCGGCGTCCGCTATGCCATCCACGCCTTTGGCGCGGCCGGTGGTCGGCACGTAGTGATCGGTAAAGGCAAAGATCTGCTGCGGTCGCATGACCTTGCGCCCGGCTTTTTCCAGATCGGTGAAGGCGTGCAGCGTGTTTTCCTGCGCCAGTGCGACATCGACGTACATCAGCGACTCGCCCTCGTTGGTCAAGACGTGGTGCGAGTCCCACAGTTTTTCAATGATGGATTGCGGGGTGGAGCCAGACATATTGCGGTGATCCTTTAACATCAAAACCTTTTTTAGCCACAGAGGTCACAGAGAGCACAGAGAGCACAGAGAACTGCTAATACATCAGCACCCTGATTCTGGTTTTTCTCTGTGTTCTCTGTGACCTCTGTGGCTGCCTTTAGTTTTTATTTATTTCATCAAATCACGCACGTCGGTGATATGACCTTTCAGTGCTGCCGCGGCAGCCATTGCCGGGCTGACCAGGTGGGTGCGACCGCCGGCACCCTGGCGGTTGCGGAAATTGCGGTTCGAAGTTGATGCGCAGCGCTCACCGGGCTGCAGCTGATCGCCGTTGATGGCCGTGCACAGCGAACAGCCGGGCTCGCGCCATTCGAATCCGGCGTCGGTGAGGATGCGGTCCAGGCCTTCGCGCTCAGCCTGCGCCTTGACGGTTTGCGATCCGGGCACCACCCACGTCGGCACCACGGCGTGGCCGAGTTTTGCGACCTCCGCAGCAGCGCGGATGTCTTCGATGCGGCTGTTGGTGCAGGAGCCGATGAACACGCGGTCGATCCTGATATCGGTCAGCGCCATGCCGGCCGTGAGGCCCATGTAGTCCAACGCCATGGTCCAGTCGCTGCGCCGGCGCTCGTCCGGTGCGTGGCGCGGATCGGGCACGGCGCCGGTGACCGGCCCGGTCATTTCCGGATTAACACCCCAGGTCACCATGGGCGCGATCTCCGTGGCGTCGAGCTCTACGGCGCGGTCAAACTGCGCCCCCGTGTCGGACGGCAGGGCTTTCCAGTTGGTCATCGCTTCATGCCACGCACTGCCTTTGGGCGCAAACGGCCGGCCTTCCATGTACGCGTATGTCGTTTCATCCGGCGCCATCATGCCGCAGCGCGCACCCGCCTCGATCGACATGTTGCACACCGTCATGCGGCCTTCCATGCTCATCGCGGTGAACGTGCTGCCGGCGTATTCGATGGCGTGACCGATGCCGCCCTCGGCGCCGATGTGGGCGATGACGGCGAGGATGATGTCCTTGGGCGAGACGCCGAAGCCGAGTTTGCCATCGACCCGGATGCGCAGCGTTTTGGGCTTGCGCTGCCAACTGGCCTGCGTTGCCATTACGTGGGTCATGTCTGAGGCGCCGATGCCGAAGGCGATGCAGCCGAATGCGCCATGGGTGGACGTGTGCGAGTCCGCGCCACAGATCAGCAGCCCCGGCTGGGTGATGCCCTGCTCCGGCGGCACGATATGCAAGATGCCCTGGCGCGGGTCATCAAAACCGAAAAGCATGATGCCGTGCCTGGCGGTGTTCTTGTGCTGGTTGATGACCATGTTGCGGATTTCTTC
>JBBKXO010000106.1:0-6021 GCA_037969525.1 Burkholderiales bacterium
GGTGTGCGCTGCACTTCAGGTTCACGGGTGCATGAAAACCGAATTGCTCCTGCGTCTGATCCGGTTGTGCGCCGGCTGGAAGCGCAGGGTGCGATTGTCATCGGCAAAACCAACCTGCCGGAGTTTGCGGCCGGCGGTAATACCTTCAATGATGTGTTCGGTGCCACGCGCAACCCGTGGGACGTGCGTATGAGTGCCAGCGGTTCATCGGGTGGCAGCGCCGCGGCACTGGCGGCAGGGCAGGTGTGGCTGGCCACCGGCAATGATTTCGGCGGCAGCATCCGCACGCCGGCGGCGTTCTGCTCGGTCAGCGGGCTGCGTCCGAGTCCTGGCATGGTTCCACGCATCCAGAAACAACCGTTCAATCCGCTGTCGGTGGAAGGGCCGATGGGACGCACCGTGGCGGATGTGGCTTTGATGTTCGATGCCGAAGCTGGGTTCGATGCGCGTGACCCATTGTCGCCGCGCGGCCCGTTGCCGTCGTACGCGCAGGCCGCAGCGCAGCCGTCTAAGCCGCTGCGGGTCGCGGTCAGTGCCGATCTCGGCATTGCCCCGGTGGTGGACCGGGAAGTGCGTGCGGCGATTACCGCCGTTGCAAAAAAACTTGCCGGCGATGGCGTGGCCGTGGAAGAAGTCCATCCTGATCTTGCCGATGCCGGCAAGAATTTTCTGACCCTGCGCGGTGCGGTGTACATCGCCCGTGTCGCGCCACTGCTCGAAAAATATCGCGACATGCTGAAACCGGAAGTGGTGGAAAACGCGGAATTCGGCCTCAACCTGAAGTTGACCGATGTTGTCGCTGCAGAAATTGCGCAGGGGGAAATCATCCGTCGCGCAGCGGCTTTTTTTGATCAATACGATGTATTGATCTGCCCGGCGGCCTTGTGCCCGCCGTTTGATGTGAACTGGCGTTATCCCGAAAGCTGGGATGGGGTCGCCTTTGACGGTTATATGGGCTGGCTGGTGCTGACGTATGCGGTGACCATGACGGCCTGCCCGGTGATGGCCATGCCTGGTGGTTTCACCAGTGAGGGCCTGCCGCTCGGGCTGCAGGTCATCGGCAAGCCGCAGGGGGAGGCAGGGCTGTTTGCCCATGCCGCCTATCTGGAGGAATTGCTGGGCCTGGCTCGCCGGACACCGGTGGATCCACGCTGAAACCGTTGCTGACCAACCACCGTACAAAAAAACCCCGGCTTGCGCCGGGGTAAACAGGGGTTCGTTTCGCAGTTCCCTGCTCGGAGGAGAGGTTACGTTTCCTAGCTGGTGCGTTTACTCAATGTGTTTGTAGATCTGTCGTTATCTGTAACTGCGTAAAGCGTTCTTTGTTGCCTATACCTATGCAGACATCGTGCCAGCGAAAAAACATAATAAAAACAATTAGTTATAATGACGTTGCGGATCCGCACCGTCGTCAAATGGCGACAGTTTGCAGAATGTCTGGCTAATCGGTTGTTTTGATTGGTGTTTTTTGTCTCCGCCCGGAGACGGGGTGTCAGGAACGGTTTTACAGCCCTGTTCCTGTTGCGTATTGCCGGTGCATCGACACTGCATTACGGATATTCGACGTCGCAGGCCTGCGCCATGCCGCTGGTCAGTGCCGGGTTCGCGCCGGTCTGCCTGAATCCGGGCATGGTAGTTGCGGGTCATGGGTCAGCGTTATCCGAAGCAAGGAGGTGCGCCATGTGCGTACTGCTGATTCTGCTGATGATTTATTTCGGCATCGTGGTGTTGTGGTCAGGCCCGCGGCTGTACCGCATGCTGCGCACGTCATAATTCCGTCCGCGGGCGTGTCATGCCGGGCTGTTACCATTCACCGCGCAATGTCGAACGATTCCCGAGCACGGCGTGGCTGAACCCACGCGCCACAACCTGGCGCAGGGTGTGCGTACGCGCGAGGTGTGGTCGTGGGCGATGTACGATTTTGCCAACTCCGGTTACACCACGGTGGTCATCACCGCCGTGTTCAGTGCGTATTTTGTTGCTGAGGTTGCGGGCAATGCGCCGTGGGCGACATTTGCCTGGACGGCGGCACTGGCGGTGTCGTATGCATTGATCATGTTGACCGCGCCGGTGATCGGCGCCTATGCCGATGCCCGTGCGGCGAAAAAACGATTGCTGGGCGTGACCACCGCGGGCTGCATCGTGTTTACCGCGGGGCTTGCGCTGGTCGGCAGCGGTGATGTGGCCGTTGGCATTGCGCTGGTCATCCTGTCGAATTTTTTCTTCGGTTCCGGTGAAAACCTGATTGCGGCTTTCCTGCCGGAGCTCGCCCAGGGCGAGGCGCTGGGTCGTGTATCGGGCTGGGGCTGGAGCCTGGGTTACTGCGGCGGACTGGTGGCGCTGGGCGCCTGTCTGGCCTACGTGATGCATGCACAGGCGCTGGGCGAGCCCGCCACCAGTTTCGTGCCGGTGACCATGCTCATCACTGCGGCCATTTTTGCGCTGGCCAGCCTGCCGACGTTTCTGTTTTTGCGCGAGCGCGCGCAACCCCAGACCACAGGCCACTCGCCGGTACGCGCTGCATTTTCCCGGCTGCGCACTACGCTGCGTTCAGCCCATCGTTATCGCGATCTGCGGCGCTTCCTGGTGTGCATGGTGTTTTATCAGGCAGGCATACAGGCGGTGATTGCACTGGCGGCCATATATGCGCAGCAGGCGATGGGCTTCACTACACGCGACACGCTGGTGTTGATCCTGGTGGTCAATGTGACTGCTGCACTCGGCGCCTTCGGATTCGGTTACGTGCAGGACAGACTCGGCCATGTACGCACCATCGTACTGACGCTGGTGGGCTGGATACTCACCGTGCTGCTGGCATGGCGCGCAGAAAGTCCGGCCCTGTTCTGGGTCGCAGCCAACCTGGTCGGCCTGTGCCTGGGATCCAGCCAGTCCGCGGGCCGTGCGCTGGTGGGCTACCTGAGCCCGCCGGGACGACAGGCGGAATTTTTCGGCCTGTGGGGACTGGCGGTGAAGTTCTCCTCAATCCTGGGTCCGCTGACCTATGGCGCGGTGACCTGGATTTCTGGCGGGGATCATCGTCTGGCGATCCTGATCACCGGTGTTTATTTCATCATCGGCATAGCCATCATCGCCGGCGTCGATGCCGCACGTGGCCGTCGTGCCGCGCTGGCCGAGGTTGGTGCTGAGGCGGCGGCACGTTAGAATCATTGATAAGGCAGCCCTAAAAAGGGCAGTACTAAAAAAGCCGGAATTTGCCGTGTGGCGATCGGACAGCAACCATCCGGTCGCGGGAATACTGACGAGGGGCGGGAATGCTGGAATTTCTCAAGGGTGGCAAGGTGGACCATGCCATGGCCGACGCGAAACAGGCCCGGGAGATTGTCGCTGAATTGCCGACCGATGCGCTGAGCGCACTCACCGAAATCACCCATTGGCTGGAGACCCTGCGCGACACCAAGGCCTACAAGGTCGAGCGGCTGTTTGAAAACATCGACCTGCTCGACATTGCGGCGAAAAACCATCAACGCAAGCTGGGGGAGGATTATTTTTCCACTGCGCGGCAGCAGAAATTCCAGGAAAACCGGCGCTGGGTTGCCAACTACGGTTACTGGAAGGCGCTGAGCGACGCCTACCTGGAATGCGTCACCCGATTCGAGTCAGGGCAGACTGGCCGTATGGTGTTCCGCAAGCATCTTCCGGTCATAGTTACCCGTACCTTGCGTGCGCTGGCGCTGCAGCTGAAATGGACGCTGGTGCGCTATGCCCCGGTGGATCCGCGGGTATGGGCTGATATCGGCCGTCTTTATCAAATTGCCGAGGCCTCCGGCTTTGCCGGAAATCCCGTCGCCGTCTATCCGGGCACACTCGGCAGAGGTTCGGTGCGCCAGGAATTCCTCAAGGCGGCGATGCTGGGCGTGTCGGCCACCGACGGTCTGAGTCCCATGCAGCAGGAACTGGCGGAACGCGCGATTGCACATTTTTCATCCGGCTTTCGCATCGCCCAGCAGCCCGGGTCCGGCTGTACTCACTGTTTTGACATTGCCGCGGGCAAACCGCCGTTCCGATTGATTGGCGACAAAACCATGCCTGCGACTGCCCGCTATTTTGGCGCCGGGACGGCGCGTGACGAATTGCAGAAAGTCGAGGCGATCATGCGCGATACCGGCGCGATTCCTTCGGAAGTGAATCTCGGCGGCAGATACCGCAAAGAAACGGTGCAACCGGTGCTGCGCTATCTGGCGGCTTACTGGTCGGACGAGGCCCCGGCACGCGCCGACTTGCGGCGACCGATGACGACGCGGATGACCGTGCTCCACGGCCTGGCGGACATACTGCGCACCATGGATCCGGACAACAACGACGAACTCGATTTCAGCACCCCTGCGGCCGCGGATTCAACGGCCGAGAGCTGGATCGTCGAGAATGTCAGCGACGGCGGGTGTGGCGCAATCATTCCTGCCGCGCAAAGCGACTGGGTGCGTGTAGGCGCGCTGATCGGCATCAAGACCGAAATCGCGAAGCACTGGGGGGCGGGCATCATCCGCCGTGTTGCGCGCGACGAGTTCCAGCAGCGCCGGGTCGGTGTACAAGTGCTGTCGAAAATCGCGATTCCGGTGCGTATCATCAAATCAGGCGCTGCTCCGCAGCTTGCTGAATCGGCGTTGCTGCTGTCGGCAACCCCGGACGGCGGTGGTGAATTCGGCGTCGTGTTGCGCGCAGGCATTTACAACTCGCGCGACAGCCTGGACATGAACGTCAACAACAAATCCTACCTGATGATGCCGTCGCGACTGGCCGAAGGCAGCGAAGACTTCGACTGGGCGATGTTCAAGGTGATGTCGCGCAGTTCCGATGAGGATTGAGTGCCTTGATATTCAATCCGGTGGCAAGAGATCAGGCCAGCCGGGTGGTGCCTGCCGCTGCCAGGCGCTGGATGTCGGCGTCGCTGTAACCGGCTTCCTGCAGGATTTCCGCGCTGTGTTCACCCAGTCGCGGAGCCGGGCGGTGGGGCATGGCATCGGATCCCGACCAGTGGCTGGCCATGGTCATTTCGCGCAGCCTGCCTTCGCTGGGGTGATCGGTCTCCATGAAAAAACCGGTCTGCGCGAGGTGCGGATCGACGAGCAGGTCGGCCACGGTTTTCATCGGTGCCGCGGGTATGTCCGCCTCACGCAGCAATTTGTCCCACTCTTCGGTGGTGCGCTGTTTCAATTGTTCAGCGGCAAACGCGTAGACGGCAGAAATGTTGCGCGATCGCGCCTCGTGGCTGCTGAAACGCGGGTCGGCTGTAAACATGTCGTCACGGCCGATCAGCTTGAAAAACGCGCGCCAGTGCTTGTCGTTATAGATCAGCACGCACATGTAGCCGTCGCTGGTCTGGTAAGGAGCGCGGTCCGGCGCCAGCATCCGCGCATAACCGTAAGGTCCTTCCGGCGGCTGGAAGGTGTGGCCACCCATGTGGTCGGCGAGTACGAGCTGGGTCATGGTCTCGAACATCGGCACCTCGACGGCCTGGCCCTTGCCGGTGCGGCTGCGCGCGAACAGCGCCGTAGTCACCGCGTTGACTGCGGCCAGCCCGGTGATGCGATCAGCAATGGCCAGCGGGGCATAACGCGGTTTAGCCGCGCCGGCTTCATGCAGTAATGCGGGCATTGCTGACATGCCCTGGATCAGATCATCATAGGCCGGCTGTGCGGCATACGGTCCGCGCTGGCCGAAGCCGTAGGCGCCGACGTAGATGATCTGCGGATTTGCCGCGGCAACTTC
This sequence comes from Burkholderiales bacterium, assembly GCA_037969525.1. GTDB lineage: Bacteria > Pseudomonadota > Gammaproteobacteria > Burkholderiales > SG8-41. Next base: position 5,728 of record JBBKXO010000106.1, read on the forward strand.
TTCGTAGGACAGTTTCAGCCGTTTCATTGCCTGCGGCCGCACGTTGTAGATCAACACATCGGCGGTTTGCGCCAGCTTCAACAGTGCGGCATGGCCTTCCGGTTTTTTCAGATCCAGCACAATTGACCGCTTGTTGCGGTTGTGGTGCAGGAAGATATGACCCATGCCGGGATGTCGCATCGGCGCGATCTGGCGCAGGATGTCACCGTCAGGGGACTCGACCTTGACGATGTCGGCACCGAGATCACCCAGCAGTTGAGTGGCAAACGGCCCCATGACCACGCTGGTCAGATC
>JBBKXO010000107.1:0-6256 GCA_037969525.1 Burkholderiales bacterium
GATGTCGGCAATCGAGAAGATCGCGCCCGAGGGCACATCAAAGTCATCGAGGATTTTCAGCGCATCATTCTTGTCGCGCGCTTTCGTCCATGCGGTGATTGCATTGTCGATGTCGGCAAAACGTTTGACGCGGCCGTCGTTAGACGCGAGGTCGGGCGCGGTGCCGAGGTCATCACGTTGTATCGCCTTCATCAACCGCTTGAAAATGCCGTCGCCGTTGCCGCCGATGAGTATCCAGCCGTTTTTGCACGGGTAGGCGTTCGACGGCACGATGCCGGGCAATGCGCTGCCTGCCGCTTCGCGCACTGCGCCGAAAGCGCTGTACTCCGGCAGCAGGCTTTCCATGCAGTTGAAGACACTTTCGTACAACGCAATGTCGATGACCTGGCCTACGCCGCCCTTTTTGGTATCACGATGGTACAAAGCCATCAGCACGCCGATCACGCCGTGCAGTGCGGCCAGCGTGTCGCCGATCGACACGCCCACGCGCACCGGCACGCGACCCGGTTCGGCGGTGAGGTATCTGAGGCCGCCCATGGATTCGGCAATGATGCCGAAGCCCGGCCGGTCGCGGTGCGGGCCGTCCTGGCCGTAGCCCGAGATGCGCGCCATTACCAGCCGCGGATTGATTTTTTTGAGGTCTTCATAGCCGAGGCCCCACTCCTCCATCTTGCCGGGGCGGAAATTCTCGATCAGCACGTCGGCCTCTTTGAGGAGGCTGCGCAGGATGTCCTGGCCTTCGGGCTTGGTGAGGTCGAGCGTCACCGACTGCTTGTTGCGCGACTGGACTTCCCACCACACCGAGTTGCCGTCTTTCAGCATGCGCCACTTGCGCAGCGGGTCGCCCTTGCCCGGCGGTTCGATCTTGATGACTTCGGCGCCGAAGTCGGCAAGCGTCTTGCCGCAGAAGGGTCCTGCGATCAGCTGGCCGAGTTCGATGACGCGCACGCCGGCGAGAGGGCCGGCGGCGGTTGATGGTGGTGTGGTCATGATGCGGTTCCTTCAGTGAACCTGAAGGATACCGCGACGGGAAAAAAAGAAAACCTGCGTAGATATAACTTTGCGATTACCCCTCACCCCAACCCTTTCCCCGCTTGCGGGGAAAGGGGGAGTGTATTCAAAGCCTATTTGCCCTGCAGTTCCGCCGCGCGTTTCACCGCTTTGACGATGTTGAGGTAGCCCGTGCAGCGGCAGAGGTTGCCCTCGAGGCCATGCACGATTTCGTCGTCGGTCGGTTTCGGGTGATCCTTGATCAGGGCCGCAGTGGTCATGATCATGCCCGGCGTGCAGAAGCCGCATTGCAGCGCATGGCATTCGGTGAACGCCTGCTGCGCAGGATGCAGCTTGCCGTTTTTTGCCAGGCCTTCGATGGTCGTCACCTGCGCACCATCCGCCTGCACCGCGAGCATGGTGCAGGATTTCACCGCTCGACCGTCGACATGCACGGTACACGCGCCGCACTGGCTGGTGTCGCAGCCGACATGGGTGCCGGTCAGCTTCAGTTCGTCGCGCAGGAAATTCGCCAGCAGTACGCGGTCCTCAACGTCACCGGTGCAGGTCTTGCCGTTCACGGTCATTTTGATTTTTGACATTTCAGCGCTTCCCCGTTATTTGCCGGCGACCGCAGCTGCTGCGCGGCCTGCCATGACTTTCACCAGCTGCGCGCGGTATTCGCGCGTGCCGTGGATGTCTTCGTTGAGGTTGTCGGTCGACAGCGTCAGATTCTCCAGCGCCGCGGCGTCCATTTGTTTGCCCAGCGCCGCTTCGGCATCGGTCCAGCGGAACACACCTTCACCGGCGCCGGTCACAGCGACGCGCACACCATCCGCCGTCTGCGCGATGAACACGCCGGCCATGGCATAACCCGACGCCGGATGCGGAAACTTGGCGTAGGCCGCCTTTTTCGGCAGCGGAAAAGCGATGCGCATGATCAGTTCGCCGGCTTCCAGCGCTGTAGCAAACATGCCCTGGAAAAAATCCGTCGCTGCGATTTCACGTTTGTTGGTGATGATTTTGGCATCAAGGCCCAGCACCGCCGCCGGATAATCCGCCGCCGGATCGTTGTTGGCCACCGAGCCCCCCAGTGTGCCGCGGTTGCGCACCTGCGGGTCACCGATGTTGTTGGCGAGGTCCGCCAGTGCCGGCAGCGCATCGCGCACGACTTTGGAGTCGGCAACCTGCTGATGCCGCGTCGCTGCGCCGATGAACAGTTGGCCATCCCGTACTTCGATGCCGAACAGTTCAGCCAGACCGGTAATGTCGATCAGCTGTGTCGGCTGCGCGAGCCGCGCCTTCAACGTCGGGATCAGCGTCATGCCGCCCGACATGGGTCTGGCTTCTTCATCCTTGGCCAGCAGCTCGCCCGCTTCTTTGAGCGATGTAGCCTTGCGATATTGGAACGCGTACATGATCAGTTTCCTTTCTTCGCGGCGGTGATGGCCTGCCACAGCTTGTGCGCCGTCAGCGGCATGTCGAGCGGCGGCACGCCCAGCGGCCGCAGCGCATCCATTACTGCATTGGTCAGTGCACCCAGCGACGCGGTGCAGCCCGATTCGCCCATGCCTTTGACGCCCAGCGGGCTGATCGTGCCAAACGTGGTGTGCTCGGCAATCGTGATGTCGTTGATCCAGCCTGCCTTGGGCATCGCGTAATCCATGAAACTGCCGGTCAGCAGCTGCCCGGTCTCCAGGTCATAGACCACGTTCTCGCCGAAAATCTGGCCCCAGCCCTGCGCGACCGCGCCATGCATCTGGCCTTCGACGATGGTGTGGTTGATCACCGTGCCGCAGTCATCGACCGTGACATACGCGACTACCTGGGTTACACCGGTCTGCGGATCGATTTCCACTTCGGCAATATGGCAGCCGTTGGGGAAAGTCGAACCAAACTTGCCCTCGCCGGTGACGCTCAGCGGTTTTTTCGCGGCCAGTTCGCCCAGCGTGATGGTCTTCTTGGATTCGCTGGATTTAAATTCGCCTTTGGCATAAGCAACCTGCGACGGTTCCACACCCAGCTGTTCCGCCGCGAGCGGCGTGGCATGTTCGATCAGTTTCTTCGCGGCGATGTGGCACACCGTGCCGGCGCCGACGATGGTGCGCGAACCACCGGTATGGTTGCCGATCAGGCCTTTTTCGCCGATGCCCTGGCGCAGCGTGATGCGTTCGGCCGGGATGCCCAGCGCGTCGCCGATGATCTGCGCGAACGTGGTTTCATGACCCTGACCCTGCGAATGCGAGATCGAGTAGGCGGTCAGCTTGCCGTCGGCCGCGACCTCGAGGAGGATTTCGTCCTTCGGGAACATGCCGGCGCCGGAGTTTTCGATCACGGTCGCCATGCCCTGCCCGCGCAGCATGCCGCGCTTTTCGGCTGCGGCGCGGCGTTTGGCGAAACCTTTGACGTCGGCGAGTTTCAGCGCCTTGTCCAGCACTGCCGGGAAATCGGCGATGTCATACACCGAACCGGTCGGCGTCTTGTACGGGAACGCTTCGGGCGGAATGAAATTACGGCGGCGCAGTTCGGCCGGATCGATGTTCATCTGTGCCGCGGATTCATCGACCAGGCGCTCGATGGTGTACGCGATCTCGGGGCGCGCTGCGCCGCGATACGCCGACACCGGCGAGGTATTGGTCAGCGCCACGCGCCAGCGACCAAAAAGCGCCTGTGTTTTATAGACGCCGTTCAGGCACACCACGGGATTGCGCATCGGGCTGACCGGCCCGGCCGGATGCAGGTACGCACCGAGGTCGGCAATCCAGTCGAGGCGCATCGCGAGGAAGGTGCCGTCCTTGTCGAGTGCCAGTTCCGCAGTAATGTAATTGGCGCGGCCGTGCGAGTCCGCCATGAAGGCTTCGCTGCGCGTGGACACCCATTTCACCGGCCGGCCCAGCGCCTTCGCCGCCATCATCACCGAGCAATACTCGGGATAGGCAATGCTGCGCTGGCCGAAACCGCCGCCGACGTCACGCGCCACGATATTCAGTTTGTCTTCGGGCACACCGGTATAAGCGACCATCTGCATGCGCATCATGTTGATGCCCTGCACCGGCACATGCACTGTGTAGGATTCCGACTTCGCATCGTACGCAGCGAGGCAGGCGCGCGGCTCCATCGGATTGGGCACCACGCGCGTGCAATCGAGCTTCAGTTTGGTGACGTGCGCCGCCTTGGCGAATGCCGCGTCTACGGCTGCGGCGTCGCCGGCTTCCTGCTCAAAGCACAGATTGCCGGGAATGTTGTCATGCAGTTGCGGAGCGCCGGCTGCCAGCGCCGCTTCCGCCACCACAACCACCGGCAAATCTTCGTATTCGATTTCGATCAGTTCGATCGCGTCCTGCGCCTGCAATGCCGTTTCGGCAACCACCAGCGCCACGGTATCACCGACGAAGCGTACGCGGCCGTGGGCCAGCGTCGGGCGTTCGGGTATCAGCGCCTTCTTGCCGTCCTTGCCGGCAAAAGTCAGCATGCTCAACGGCTTGGTCTGTCCGGCACGTATTGCATCTTCTCCGGTATAGACCCCCAGCACGCCCTTGGCCTTGCGCGCAGCATCGATATTAATGGAGACGATTTTGGCGTGGGCATGATCGGAGCGCAGAAAGCAGGCATGCGCCTGACCGGGCAGATTCCAGTCTGCGGCATAGCAACCCTCGCCCTTGATCAGGCGCAGGTCTTCGAGGCGGGATACATGAGCGCCTTCGACTTCAAACAAATGGTGGTGAACGTGTTGGTCCATAAGCATTCTCAAGCGCCGCATGCTGGACACCGCTGCGGATCGCTCGCTCCTCGGTTGGATTAATCTCAAGGATAACCCAAAACCTCACCAAAAACTGCGCGCGCCTATGCAGCCTGCGAGTTGCGCCGGTGCATCCCCTCGCGCACAATGCAGCAGTCGCAGTCCATATCGTAAACCTCCATACATCACCATGAAAAAAGACACCCTGCTGACCCATGTCGGCCGCAATCCCGCGCAGACTCATGGCACCGTCAACATGCCGGTGTTCCGCACCTCGACCGTGGTCTTCCCTGATCTGGAGACTTACGGGAGCCGTGACCCCGACGACTTCAAAAGCATGCGTTACGGCATCCATGGCACGCCGACGACCTTTGCCTTCGAGGAAGCGGTGGCGCGCATGGAAGGCGGTCATCTTGCGGTGGCTGTACCGTCCGGACTCGCGGCGATCACTGCGGCGCTGTTGGCATTCGTCAAACACGGCGACCATCTGCTGATGACCGACAGCGCCTATGCGCCCACGCGCATATTCTGCGATAAACAGCTGCGCAGAAACGGCATCGACGTCGAGTACTACGATCCACTGATCGGCGCCGGAATCGAAAAATTATTCAAGCCCAATACCAGGGCCGTGTTCTGCGAAGCGCCAGGCTCGCTGACCTTCGAGATGCAGGACATACCGGCTATCGCCGCAGTGGCACGCCCTCGCGGGATACCAGTGCTGGCCGACACCACCTGGGGCACGCCGTATTTCTTCCGCTCCTTTGAGCGCGGCGTTGATGTATCCATTCATGCGGCCACCAAATACATCGTCGGCCATTCCGATGTGCTGATGGGCGTCATCGTGACCAATGAAAAATACTGGCTGCCGGTTCGGCATACCGTCGCCGATTTCGGCTACAGCGTCAGTCCCGACGATTGTTACCTGGCACTGCGCGGCTTTCGCACCATCGGGGTGCGCATGAAACAGCAGATGGCCAATGCGCTGACTGTCGCGCGCTGGCTGGCCGCGCGACCCGAAGTCCAGCGTGTGCTGTATCCGGCACTGGAAAGCGATCCAGGGCATGCGATCTGGAAGCGCGACTTCGATGGCGCGGCGTCGCTGTTTGGCGTCATCTTGCACACGAACGACCGCGCGAAGGTCACAAGCTTCGTCAATGCGCTTAAACTGTTCGGCATCGGCTCGAGCTGGGGCGGCTATGAGAGCCTGGTCACCGCGCCGCATCCGGAAAAAGTCCGTACTGCAACGCAATGGAAGCCGGGAGGGTCTACCATCCGCCTGCACATCGGCCTCGAAGACCCGGCGGACCTGATCGCCGACTTGGAGCAGGCATTCTCCCGGCTGCGCTGAACCACCGGATGAACCCTGCCCGCCGGTCCGCTATCGGTTAAACTCGCGGTACAAGAAGAGCAGGAGTGCGGAGATGGAAGTCGGCGTAGATATCCGGGAAGAGGCCCTCGTCGTTACGATTCGAGGCCGCGTCGATCACCTCAACGCAGCCAAACTTCAAGACGCATTGGCCCCTCATC
>JBBKXO010000108.1:0-16977 GCA_037969525.1 Burkholderiales bacterium
GCGATCTGTCCGGCGAATCCGGTGAGTCCCAGCAACCATGCGGATTCTGTCAGCCGGTAGACCAGCCACGCCATGGCAATCTGCTGTATCCAGTTGCCAATGATCGAAAGTGTCTGGCCATAGAAGAACAGCCGGTAGTTGCGGTGGCGCAGCGCGCGCAACGTATGCTTGATGGTCATGGGGCGGGGTAGGCGCGCAGCGTCGCGGCCGACAACGGACGATCAGTCGAGCTTGGCGAGTTGTGCGCGCATTTGTTCCAGGGTGGCTGAAAAGCGCGAGAGCCTTTCCTTCTCCTGGGCGACCACCAATGGCGGGGCCTTGGACACAAAGCTCGCGTTGGCCAGCTTGGCGCGGGCTTTTTCCGTTTCGGATTCCAGCTTCGCGATTTCCTTGGTCAGTCGCTCGCGTTCTGCGGGGACGTCGATCTCCACCTGCAGCATCAACTTGAAGTCGCCGACGATGGAAACCGGTGCGTCATCTGCAGGCAGCTCATTGACCGCCAGCAATTCCGAAAGTCTGGCCAGCGCTCTCAGGTAGGGCGCCCAGATGCGCAGTTGCGCAGCATCGCCCTGCACCAGCAGCGGCAATTTCTGTGACGGTGGGATGTTCATCTCACCGCGCAGCGTGCGGCAGGCCGACACCAGCTGCTTCAGCATGTCAATGTCGCGCTCGGCGGCAGCATCAATTTTTGCCGTCTCGGGCTGCGGGTATTTTTGCAGCATGATGCTGGCGCCGCTTTTGCCGGCGAGGGGCGCCACTCTCTGCCACAGCTCCTCGGTGATGAAGGGGATAACCGGATGCGCCAGCCGCAGTATGGTTTCGAGGACACGGACCAGCGTGCGGCGGGTGCCGCGACACTGCGCGTCGCTGCCGCCCGCAAGCTGCACCTTGGCGAGTTCCAGGTACCAGTCGCAGTACTCATCCCATACCAGTTCATAAATCGTGCGCGCCAGATTGTCGAAGCGGTAGTCGCGGAAGGACTGCTGCGCTTCGGCCTCGGCGCGCTGCAGCCGGCTGACCAGCCAGCGGTCTGCGATCGAAAATTCAACCGGCGCAGATGCATCAAGACCGGTGTCCTGATCTTCGCAGTTCATTAGCACGAAGCGGGTCGCATTCCACAGCTTGTTGCAGAAATTACGGTAGCCTTCGCAGCGTTTCTGATCGAACTTGACGTCGCGGCCCAGGCTGGCTAGGCTGGCAAAAGTGAAACGCAGGGCATCGGTGCCGTAAGCAGAGATGCCATCCGGATATTCGGCGCGGGTACGTATTGCAATGTCCTCCGCCTGCTTCGGATGCATCAGGCCGGCGGTTCGTTTGGCGACCAGAGCCTCAAGGTCTATGCCGTCAATCAGGTCCAGGGGATCCAGCGTGTTGCCCTTGGACTTGGACATCTTCTGGCCTTCGGCGTCGCGCACCAGGCCGTGCACATAGACATGGTGAAACGGCACTTTCCCGGTCATGTACTTGGTAATCATCACCATGCGCGCGACCCAGAAGAAAATGATGTCGAATCCGGTAACCAGCACCGAGGACGGCAGATACAGATCCAGTGCAGGATTCGATTTTGCGGGCCACTCGGGTGTCCAGTCGAGCGTGGAGAAACACCACAGCTGTGACGAGAACCAGGTATCGAGCACATCGGGATCCTGCTGCAGGGCCTTGCCGCCGGACAATCGAACCGCTTCGGCCTCGTCGTGGGCGACGTATACATTGCCGGCGCTGTCATGCCATGCCGGCACTCGATGTCCCCACCATAACTGCCGCGAGATGCACCAGTCCTGAATATTGTTCAGCCAGTGGTTATAGGTGTTGACCCACTGCTCCGGGAACAGCTTGACTTCGCCGCTGGCGACAGCTTCGAGGCCCAGCTTGGCCAGCGGCTCCATTTTGACGAACCACTGGCTGGTCAGCATCGGTTCGATGATCACGCCGGTGCGGTCGCCGCGCGGCACCACCATGCGATGGGGTTTTTCGGATTCGAGCAGACCCTGTGCCTTGAGATCGGCGATCATGCGTTCGCGTGCAACGTAGCGGTCAAGACCGCGATATTTTTCCGGGGCGTTGTCGTTGATTGTGGCGTCGAGCGTAAATATGTTCAGTTGCGGCAGGTTGTGGCGCAGTCCGACCTGGTAATCGTTGAAATCGTGTGCGGGTGTGATTTTGACGCAGCCGGTGCCGAATGCCTTGTCCACGTATTCATCGGCGATGACGGGGATCGTGCGTCCGGTTAGCGGCAATATCACCTGGCGGCCAACCAATCCGCGATAGCGTGTGTCTTCCGGATTTACCGCGACAGCCGCATCGCCGAGCATGGTTTCGGGGCGTGTCGTGGCAACGGTCAGGTGGCCGCTGCCGTCCGCCAGCGGATAGCGGATCTGCCACAGCTTGCCGTCCTCTTCTTCGGACTGAACCTCAAGATCGGAGATTACGGTGTGCAGCACCGGGTCCCAGTTCGACAAACGCACGCCGCGGTAGATCAGGCCGTCGCGGTGGAGTTTGACGAAGGTATGGGTGACGAGCTTGGCCAGCGATTCGTCCATCGTGAAGCGCTCGCGTTCCCAATCGCAGGAGGCACCGAGCCGGCGCATCTGACGGGTGATAGTCGATCCGGACTGCTCCTTCCATTCCCAGACCTTACGGATGAAGGATTCCCGACCGAGTGCGTCGCGCGAATCACCCTGCTGCTCAAGTTGCCGTGTGACCACCATTTCGGTGGCGATGCCGGCATGATCGGTGCCCGGCTGCCACAAGGTGTTGTAGCCGCGCATCCGGTGGTAACGCGTCAGACCGTCCATGATGGTCTGGTTGAACGCATGTCCCATGTGCAGTACGCCGGTTACATTGGGCGGTGGCAGTTGTATGCAGTAGGCGTCGCTGTTGCTCTGGTCTATCCCGGCTTTGAAGTAGCCGCTTTTTTCCCAAATCGGGTACCAGTGCGACTCGATGGTCGACGGTTCAAAGCTCTTCGGAAGTTCCATATGTGATGCCGGGGGAGGTGCTGCGGGGGGATCCGCGATTATACCGGAGGCCTGGGCGGCTGCAGGGGCCTGCAGTTGCTTGAGCTGCGCCTGCAGTGTTTCAGTCACGGATGCGCGAACCATGTCGGAGATACTTGACTGCAGTTCACTCGTGACGCGTGACAGGGCCTGCTCCAATGCGGCGCCGATTTCCGGCATATAACGATCACGCATGGCTCCGGATATCTGATTATCCAGTCCGCGTTTCAGTTTCAGGTAGACGGCATGCTCAATGTTCTGTGCCTGCACACGCGAGATAACGGCGCCGCCCTGGTTCGGCCGGGCCCCAGATGGAGATGACTTGTCCGGTTGGTCGCGGGGCAGCACTTCGCCTTCAATGATGATATCGGTGAGTGTCGGTATGTCCGCGCCGGGGCCGGGGGCGACTGGCGACTCACCGGCGGATGAAGATGAACGACGGTGCTTGTGCAGCAGCGCATCAGCGCGCTGCAGCACGTCTTCGGAGGTGTCGTCTGGGGGTGTCGGATCGGCCATGGATGCGCTGATGGTAACGGAGGGGACTTGCTCGGCTCAACCAGTATGGATTTTACTGCCTGGCGGAGGCGAAATTATTGTGGGGATTTATCCGAAAGGTCGTGTGTGCGTATCGCGTAGCCGCGGTCCCGGTAGAAACGGTAGCGATCGCGTGCAGCCGAGCGGTCGGCTTCATCGGCGGTAACAATTTCCGCCAGCCGCTGGAAACGGCTGAAAAATGCCGGCCGTTCCGGATGAAGATTGATCAGTACCTCATCATGTGCCGTAGTGTCGCCGGCAGCGTCAATCAACACCGGTGTCACCGCCGCCAGCTCATGGTCGGGTTTGCAGTGTGGCAGGAAGCCGGTCGCGGGCGTGATCCACAGCATGCGGTCCAGCCGTGCTGCGATATCCCGGTCAGGGCAAAACATCGTGACCCGCAATCCGAGGCTGCGCGCTTTGGCTGCGAGCCGGCATGCGGTCTGCAGCTTGTCGTCGACCTGGGTGTAGAAGTCGATTTGTGTCATTGGAACGGATCAGCGCTTGCCGGCCCGATTGATCAGGAACTGGGTCAGCAGCGGGACCGGACGTCCGGTGGACCCCTTTTTCCGGCCTGATTTCCAAGCGGTGCCGGCAACGTCCAGATGTGCCCACTTGTATTTCTTGGTGAACCGGGCGAGAAAACATGCGGCAGTGATCGCGCCTGCAGGGCGCCCGCCGATGTTGGCAAAATCAGCAAAATTGCTGCGCAACTGTTCCTGATATTCCTCATGCAGCGGCAGTTGCCAGGCGCCGTCACCCGAGAACTCTCCGGCACCCAGAATTTCACCAGCCAGCGCCCCGTCATTGGTGAACAGGCCGCTCACTACGCTGCCGAGTGCAATTACACAGGCGCCGGTGAGCGTGGCAATGTCGATAACGACGGAGGGCTTAAAGCGCTCAGCATAGGTCAGCGCGTCACACAGGATCAGGCGGCCTTCGGCGTCAGTATTGAGGATTTCCACAGTCTGGCCTGACATGCTGGTGACGATGTCACCCGGCTTGGTGGCGCGATCTCCGGGCATGTTTTCGGTGGCGGGAATGATACCGACCAGATTGATGGGCAGTTTCATTTCGGCAACGGCCTTGACCGTGCCGAGCACGCTTCCTGCTCCGCTCATGTCGTATTTCATTTCGTCCATATCCGGCGCCGGTTTCAGCGAGATTCCCCCGGTATCGAAGGTCACACCCTTGCCGACTAGCACTACCGGTTTCTGGTTCTTGGGGCCCGCGCGGTATTCGATGACGATCAGCTTGGGCGGCTGGCTGCTGCCTTGCGCAACCGACAGCAAGGAGTTCATGCCAAGTTTTGCCATGTCGGCACGTTCCAGTACCCGGATTTTCATTCGGTAGTGCTTGGCAAGTTTGCGCGCCTGATCGGCAAGATAGGCGGGCGTGCAGACATTGCCCGGCAGGTTGCCGAGGTCGCGGGCGAGGTTCACGCCGTGGGCAAGGGCGATACCCTGGGCGAGGCCGCGGGCCGCACGCTTCTCTTCACCCTTGCCGATGGCGAGCACTACTCGTTGCAGCACAGCCCCCTCTTTAGACGGACTGCTTTTCATTTGTTCGAAACGGTAGATCGTTTCACGTGTCGCTCGCGCGGCCTGCATGATGCGCCATTCGATATCACGGCTGCCGACGGAGAGTTCTGCGAAATGCAGTTCAGAGTCAGTGGCGCCGGTTTTGGAAAGTGCCTCGATGGCCGCGATGACGATCCGGCGAAACTGCCTTTCGGCAAACTCGGTCTTGGGACCCAAGCCGACCAGCAACACGCGAGTGCTGGCAATGCCCGGGACGTCGTGCAGCATCAGCGTGGCCCCGATGCGCCCGTCCATGTCACCGCGGCTGAGCACGCGCCGCAGATAGCCTTTTGCGGACTTGTCGAGGGCCGCCGCCGCTGTACTGAATGTCCGGTCCGCATATACTCCGACCACGGCGCAGCCGCTGGCATTGCGTCCCGGTATAAGGGGTTTTATGCTAAATTCCACGAGTCAACTCCTATGCGCATAAGCTTGATAAAGACGCTTGTTAAAGACGGGCTATTCGAAAAAAGCTGGACCATGTCTGGCGATGGTTGTCATTGATCACATGCGGATGCTGTCCACGTGACCATCATCGCGAACATTGCTGACTTCCGGTCTCTTGTGCAGCAATACGCCAGCATCAAACATCAATCGTTGATTATCTGCGGGTTCCATTCAAAAAGCAAAATGCCGACATGATCTTTCGGTCTGCGTTGCTGCGCGAACTCGCCACTTCGGCGATTGCAATATTCCTTGTATTGCTGGGTATCTCGATTACCACCCAATTGGTGAGATTACTCGGCCAGGCGGCGAGTGGCGCCATTACATCTACGGGCGTAGTTGCACTGTTAGGCTTCACGCTGATTGGATATTTGCCGATCCTGCTATCAGTCACCCTGTTCATTGCTGTGCTGATGACGCTGACCCGCAGCTACCGGGATTCGGAAATGGTGGTGTGGTTTTCATGCGGCCAGGGGTTGATCCGCTGGGTGCGCCCGGTACTGACATTCGCCTTGCCCCTGGTGCTGACCATCGCGTTGCTGTCACTGCTGCTTTCCCCCTGGTCGGTGGAGAAGGCAGAAGAGTTTCGCAGGCAGATGGACAGCCGAGATGATGTGGCACAGATAACGCCTGGCACGTTTCACGAATCCCGGAGGGCCGATCGCGTATATTTGGTTGAGGAAGTTGCCGGCAAGGCGAATCTGGTTGCCAACGTATTCGTCAGTTCGACGCAACACGGCAAATTGGGCGTCATGGTGGCGCAGAGCGGTTTCCAGGAAACCGCTGTCAACGGCGACCGCTTTCTGGTGTTGCTGAATGGACGGCGTTACGAAGGCCAGCCTGGATCCCCCGAGTACAAGATCTTCGAGTTCGGGCGTTACGCAATGCGCATTGAGACCCCGGACTCGGCGGAACGGGCACCGACCACGAAAACGACGCCGACGCTGGAATTGATGCGCGACCGGACACCACGCAATCTCGGCGAACTGTCGTGGCGCTTGGGCCTGCCCGCCAGCGCGCTGATACTGTGTCTGCTGGCCATACCCTTGTCGTTTGTCAATCCGCGGGCGGGCCGCTCGATAAATATCATGCTGGCGATACTGATATACATGGTTTACAGCAACATGCTGTCTATCATGCAGGCGTCGATTACGCAGTCGCGGATTGATGCCGCTACAGGCATATGGGGTGTGCACGGGATTATGCTGCTGCTGCTCCTGGTGATGTTCTATCGCCGGCTGGCGGTCTTTTCATTCTGGCGTTTGATCAGATGAAAACCCTGCGCAACTATATCGCCCGAGAAGTTGCAGTTGCAACCATGCTGGTATTTTCCGCGCTGTTGATGTTGTTCGCTTTTTTTGATCTCGTTGAGCAGATGAAGGATTTGGGCCGCGGCGGATACCGGCTGAGTCATATCCTGACGCATGTACTGTTGTCCGCACCCAACCATGTGTACGAGCTTTTTCCGATTGCCGCATTGATCGGTACGCTGTTTGCATTGGCACAATTGGTGGCGAGCTCGGAATATACGGTGATGCGTGCATCGGGCGTATCACTTGCACGCATGGTGGGTGCGTTGTGTTCGGTTGGCATCGTATTTGGTGCGCTGACATTCACGGTGGGTGAGTTCGTTGCGCCGCCTGCGGAACAGTTTGCGCAGCGGATGCGTTCGCAGGCAATTTCCGGCATCGTGTCGCAGGAATTCCGGTCGGGCCTGTGGATCAAGGACGGCACGGCATTTGTCAATGTTCTGGAGGTAACGCCGTCGGCAGGGCTCAAGGGAGTGCGCATTTACGAGTTTGACGAAAATTACCGGCTTCGCACATTGCGGTATGCGGCGCGCGGGGAGTACGAAGGCGGGAACCGCTGGCTGCTCTCGGATGTTGCCCAAACTACATTTGAAGAACTGAAAACGCGAGTGAGCAAGTTAGAGCGCATGGACTGGCAATCCGTACTCGAGCCATCATTGCTGAGTGTGTTGTTGATCAAGCCCGAGAAAATGTCCGCCTGGACCCTGTATTCCTATTCCCAGCATCTCAGGGATAATCGGCAGAAGGCTTTGCGCTACGAAATTGCTCTTTGGACCAAGCTGCTCTACCCGGTTGCCGTAATCGTAATGATGGTGCTGGCGTTGCCGTTTGCGTATTTTCAAAGCCGGCAGGGCGGTGTCGGCGGGAAGATCTTTGCCGGCATCATGCTTGGGCTGGCATTTTATTTTCTCAACCGGTTGCTCGGCCATCTGGGGTTGCTTAATGACTGGCCGCCGTTTGCCAGCGCCGTGGCACCCACACTGCTATTCCTGGGCATCGCTCTGAGCATGATGTGGTTGCAGGAGCGACGTTGATACGGTTTGGATAATTTCGCTGGCCGCATCACTCGTCGGTATTGATCAGGCGGGTCCCGGCCAACCGGTCGTGCAGAAACTGGCGGTCGCCGTCGACGAAGGCCCACAGCACAGTAGTGCCCAGCAGAAGATAGCCCAGAGTGGCGAGCACAGCACGCAACAGCGCCCGGGGCATACCCACGCGGTTTCCGTTAACTGTCACCAGGCGCAAACGCCATGTTTTCATGGGCAGCGTCTGCCCATCCCGGGACCAATGCCATGCAAAATAAACTGCACCCGCGGGAAAAACAATCAGCTGGGTGTATAGCCGCGCGTTTTCAGGGTTGATGGTTTGTGCGATGGCGGCGGCAATACCGCCGGCAAGTAATGCGATGGCAAAGAGCAGCAAAGTCTCATAGATGAGGCTGAGCAGGCGTCTGCCTATGCCAGGTGAAGTGTGGTGCCGCCCAGTCACTGCCGTTCAGCAGAGGGGGCGGGTGCCAAGCCTGGTGTGATGGGTTCGCCGACAGGCGGATCGAACGCAGTTTCCGGCTTGTCCAGTGAGCGACGGTATTCCTGCCATTGTTTGGACATGCTGCGCCGCTGGGCTGGTGTCAGCTTCTTCAGTTCCTGATAGCGGTTTCTCGCGACCTGGCGTTCCGCCGGGGTCAGGGCTGCCCAATCTTTCATTCGCTTTTGCAGCAATTGCTGCTCGGCAGGTTTCATTTTCGGATAGCGGTTGGCGATGCCGACCCATTTCTTGCGGCGCACCGAATCCATGCTGTCCCAATCGGCAGCTAGTGGCGCAAGCACTTGTTGCTGGACGGGCGTGAGCTCCGTCCATGCCGGACGGACCGGTTTAGCAGCCTGTTTTGCTGGCTGTGCGGCGAAGGCAGGGAGCGCAATGCATAAACAGATAATCAGCGCGACTGCCGTTTTAGCCATGAATCAAAGCCCTTGTCGAGGTATGCATCGATAGGCAGATCGTCAGTGAGCAACCGAGCATCGATGTCAGCCAATTCGTTACTTCTCCCGTTGCCTGACTGCCAATAAACAATGCCGATCAACCCCAGAATCAGTACGGTCATGGGAAGAGCGTAGCGTAAGCCCGTGGTCGGTCTTTCGACAACCCGAGACGCCAACTGGCCGGCCCACGCCAAACGCCATCCCGGCGCTTCGTGGTAACGGTTCAGAGCCTGCTCACGTGCTGCGGCCAGCCGAACCAGAGCAGGGCCACTCAAGTCGCGGGCACTCTGATTGAGCACATGGACGATTTTTTGTGCGGTTTCCTGTTCGTCGGCATTCATAGCTCAATTCCCTGTTTTTTGAGCAATATAGCCAAAGCATGCGTTGCCCGAGAGCAATGCGTTTTCACGCTACCCTCCGAGCAACCCATGGCCTTCGCTGCTTCAGCAACATCAAGCTCTTCCCAGTAACGCAACATGAACGCCTGACGTTGACGCAGTGGCAGTGTGGCTATGGCTTTTTCAATGATATCAATAACTTGCTTCTGTTCCAGTTGATCGGCGGGACGACTCGCGACCTTGGAGTTGGAGTCGACTTCCAGCGTGTCGAGCGGATCATTGTCATCATCAGCTTCGGCGCCAAACAGCGAGCCCAGCGGGGTGACCCAGGCTGAGCGGACTTTCTGGCGGCGGTAAAAGTCGCGGATTACATTCTGCAGGATGCGCTGGAACAGCATCGGGAACTCGGTAACCGGTCGGTCCGAGTATTTCTCCGAGAGTTTGAGCATAGCGTCCTGCACGATATCCAGTGCCAGATGTTCATCGCGCACAGCAAATACCGCTTGTTTAAACGCCCTGCGCTCGACTCCAGCTAGGAAATCCGCGAGTTCCTTGTAGGTGGCCAGTGGGTTGCCTTAAGTTTATGTGCCGCTACCAGCGCCGGCGGCGCGGATTGAATACCTAGAATTGGCGGCATCTTAGCAAAACACCGGGCTGAGGCAAGCAGCCCGAGCATGCGCTGCGCAAATGCATCTATCATGCTGTTTACAAGGATTTTTGCTTGACCAGAAAGGCTGCGCCGGGTAATGTTTCGGGTTTCCTCCTTGTAGGCAACCCGCGTTGAGCGCTCCGGCGTGAGCGGGTTCAAAATCATGCAATTGTCAGGTGCAGAGATCGTTGTGCGCTGTCTGCAGGAAGAAGGCATTGAGCACGTCTTCGGGTATCCGGGCGGCGCGGTGTTGTTCCTGTATGACGAGTTATTCAAGCAGGACAAAGTCAAGCACGTGCTGGTGCGGCATGAGCAGGCCGCCGTGCATGCGGCTGATGCGTACGCCCGCTCTACCGACAAGGTCGGCGTAGCTCTGGTGACTTCGGGCCCCGGCGTTACCAATGCCATTACTGGTATCGCGACGGCCTACATGGATTCGATACCGATGGTGATACTGGCCGGACAAGTACCGACCCATGCCATCGGTGAGGACGCATTTCAGGAATGCGATACCGTCGGTATAACGCGTCCTTGCGTGAAACATAATTTCCTGGTCAAGGACGTCAAGGATCTGGCGCTGACGATCAAGAAGGCTTTTTACATTGCTGCGACTGGCCGTCCTGGACCGGTGGTCGTTGATATTCCCAAGGATCTGACGACGCACAAGACGGATTTTGTATATCCGAAAACGGTCTCCATGCGTTCCTACAATCCAGTGGTCAAAGGACACGCCGGCCAGATCAAGAAGGCGGTAAAGCTTCTGCTCGAAGCCAAGCGCCCGATGATTTACACCGGTGGCGGGGTAATTCTGGGCAACGCGTCGGCCGAGCTTGCACAGTTCGTCAGGATGATCGGTTTTCCCTGCACCAACACATTGATGGGGCTGGGAGGATTTCCGGCTACCGACAAGCATTTCCTAGGCATGCTCGGCATGCACGGCACCTATGAGGCGAACATGGCCATGCAGCACTGCGACGTGCTGCTTGCCGTCGGGGCAAGGTTCGATGACCGTGTGATTGGCAATCCCAAGCATTTTTCCGAGCAGCCGCGCAAGATCGTGCACATCGACATAGATCCGGCTTCCATATCAAAGCGCGTAAAAGTCGACGTGCCGGTTGTTGGCAATGTGCGCGATGTGCTGAAGGAATTGATCCGCCAACTGGTGGCCGCACGCGGCGGTCCGGACAAGGAGGCGCTCAAAGCCTGGTGGAAGCAAATCGAACTTTGGCGTGGACGGGATTGCCTCAAATATGATCATTCGAGTGCGATTATCAAGCCGCAGTTCGTTGTTGAGAAACTGTATGAGATTACCAAAGGTGATGCTTACATTACCTCGGATGTCGGGCAACATCAGATGTGGGCGGCGCAATTCTACAAATTCGATAAACCCCGCCGCTGGATCAATTCCGGCGGACTGGGCACGATGGGCGTGGGTCTGCCATACGCGATGGGCGTGCAGATGGCGCATCCCAAGGCAACTGTAGCCTGCGTTACTGGTGAGGCTTCCATTCAGATGTGTATACAGGAGCTATCGACCTGCAAACAGTACCGATTACCAGTGAAACTGGTTAACTTGAACAATCGCTACATGGGTATGGTTAGGCAGTGGCAGGAGTTTTTTCATGGCAATCGCTATGCTGAGTCGTACATGGATGCACTCCCTGATTTCGTCAAGCTCGCTGAATCCTATGGTCACGTTGGCATGCGCATCGATAAGCCGGCGGATGTTGAGCCGGCGCTGAAGGAAGCGTTTTCCCGCAAAAAGGACCTCGTGTTCCTGGATTTCATCACCGACCAGACAGAGAATGTTTTTCCGATGGTGCCAGGCGGCAAAGGTCTTTCCGAGATGATTCTGGTCTGATGCCATGAGACACATCATTTCAGTCTTGCTGGAAAACGAAGCCGGTGCATTATCCCGGGTTGCCGGACTGTTTTCGGCGCGGGGCTACAACATTGAATCGCTTACCGTGGCGCCTACCGAGGATGCGACGCTGTCACGGATGACCATCGTGACTTCCGGATCTGATGACATCATCGAACAGATCAACAAGCAGTTGAACAAGCTGATTGACGTGGTCAAGGTCGTTGATCTCTCGGAGGGCGATCACATTGAGCGGGAACTGATGCTGGTCAAAGTGCGAGCAGTGGGCAAGGATCGTGAGGAAATGAAACGGCTGGCGGATATTTTTCGCGGTCGGATCATCGACGTGACGGACAAGGACTACACCATCGAGCTGACCGGGCCGGGCTCGAAGCTGGACGCGTTTCTCAAGGCCATCGACCCTACGGCGATACTTGAGACTGTCCGCACCGGTGCTTCAGGGATCGGTCGCGGCGATCGCGTTTTGAAGGTTTGAGGGTTCTGGCGGGGAGCACTACGGATGCGCGGGTGCACGCGCCAGTACATATTGGTCACCATTTACGTTTCAAACAGAGGACGACATGAAGATTTATTACGACAAAGACGCCGACCTTTCGCTGATCAAGCGCAAGCAGGTCGCAATTATCGGTTATGGCTCACAGGGCCACGCGCATGCGAACAACCTGAAGGATTCCGGAGCCAAGGTTGTCGTGGGCCTGCGCAAGAACGGTGTTTCCTGGAACAAGGCAAAGAAAGCCGGCATCGCAGTGAAAGAAGTCGGCGACGCAGTGAAAAGTGCCGACCTGGTGATGATATTGCTCCCCGACGAGCATCATGCCGATGTCTATCGCGACGAGATCGAACCCAACCTCAAGAAGGGTGCGACGCTGGCGTTTGCGCACGGCTTCAACGTCCATTTCAAGCAGATAGAGCCGCGTGCCGATCTTGATGTGATCATGATTGCACCCAAAGGGCCCGGGCACCTGGTGCGCTCGACCTACAGCCAGGGCGGCGGAGTGCCGGCGTTGATCGCGGTCTTTCAGAATCCCAGCAAGAAGGCGCGCGATATTGCACTGTCCTATGCTGCGGCCATCGGCGCGGCGCGAGCCGGCGTCATCGAAACCTCGTTCCGCGAGGAATGTGAGACCGATCTGTTCGGTGAGCAGGTCGTGCTCTGCGGCGGTCTGTCAGCGCTGATACAGGCTGGATTCGAAACGCTGGTGGATGCCGGTTACGCGCCGGAAATGGCTTACTTTGAGTGCCTGCACGAAGTGAAGCTGATTGTCGACCTGATATACGAGGGCGGCATTGCCAATATGCGCTACTCGGTGTCGAATACCGCCGAGTATGGTGATTTCACCCGCGGCCCGCGTATTGTCACCGATGAGACGCGCGCGGAAATGCGCAGGATACTCACTGAAATCCAGAACGGCCAGTTTGCCAAGGAATTCATCCTCGAAAACAAGGCGGGAGCCCCGACACTCAAGGCGCTGCGGCGTATTGGGCAGGCGCATCAGGTCGAAATCGTCGGCGCAAAGCTGCGCGACATGATGCCCTGGATCAAAAAGAACCGTCTGGTTGACCAGACCAAGAACTAGTGAACGCTTGAGGGGTGCGGTGTGCGGGGGGATCGCGTAGATATCTGTACGCCTTTCGCGCCTCATCCCTCATACTTCGCCGATGAAACACTATCCCCATCCGCTCATAGCCCGAGAAGGCTGGCCGTTCATCGCCATCGCGCTGATCGTCGCAATTGGAGTGCACAGCTACGCAGGTTTCGGCTGGGCATTGTTTCCGTGGCTGATCGTACTGTTTATGGTGCAGTTTTTTCGCGATCCGCCGCGTGAAATTCCACAGGAACACAATGTGGTGCTGTCTCCCGCCGACGGCCGCATTGTTTCGGTCGAAAAGACGCGTGACCCCTATCTTGAACGCGATACGCTGAAAATCAGCGTGTTCATGAATGTATTCAATGCCCATTCCAATCGCAGTCCTGTGGACGGCACAGTAGAAAAAACCTGGTATTTCCCCGGTAAATTTTTTAATGCCGACTTGTCCAAGGCTTCCACCGAAAACGAGCGCGCGGTAATTTATCTGCGCACTTCCGGAGGCCATGATGTGACCTGTGTGCAGGTCGCCGGTCTGATCGCGCGGCGCATACTGTGCTACGCCAAGAAAGGGCAGCAGTTGAAGCGTGGCGAACGATTCGGTTTCATTCGCTTTGGTTCCCGCGTGGATGTTTATCTGCCGCTTTCAGTCATGCCGCGCGTCAGCGTTGGCGACACGGTATTTGCCACTGAAACCGTGCTCGCGACCCTACCCTGACCTTTGGGGTCCCCCGGTCCGACGTGGACTGAATCTATGAGTTAAGATTGCGCACCATGTCTGAACTCAAAGAACACAAACTGTTCATTAAATCCCGCTTTGCACGGCGGGGGATATATTGGCTGCCGAACATGTTCACCCTTGCTGCGCTGTTCGCCGGGTTTTATGCGGTCGTGCAGGCGGTCAGCGGTCGATTCGAACTGGCAGCCATCGCCATATTCGTGGCGCTGGTGCTGGACGGCCTCGACGGTCGTGTGGCACGGCTGACGCGCACACAGAGCGCATTCGGTGCCGAACTCGACAGTTTGTCCGACATGGTGTCGTTTGGTGTCGCCCCTGCGCTGGTGGTCTACGTCTGGGCACTAAAGGATTTTGCCGCGATGAAGACGGTGCCGATGCTCGGTCCCTGGCTGTCAACAAAGCTGGGATGGATCGCAGCCTTCGTCTATTGCGCCTGCGCCGCGTTAAGGCTTGCGCGCTTCAACACCAACATCGACGTGGTCGACAAAAGGTATTTTCAGGGGTTACCCAGTCCTGCGGCTGCGGCTTTGGTTGCCGGACTGGTACTGGCGATGACCGAGTACCAAATCAATGGAGCGGACGTGAAGTGGCTGGCTTGGGGCCTGACGCTGGTGGCGGGACTGACTATGGTGAGCAATCTCAAGTTCTACAGCGGTAAGGACATCAATCTGCGCAAAAGCGTGCCGTTTTCAGCGGTAGTGGCGATTGCCCTGGGCTTCGTGCTGCTGATTTCTTTTGCCGGTACATTGCCGGAAATGTTGTTTACGTTGTTCGTGGTTTACGGTCTCTCAGGGTATGCAATCTGGGCATATGAAAAACTTCGGCGTAAACCCGCAGTGCCGCCGGAAGCCCCTGCGGAATAACGGGTTTGCGATGCCGGGCTTGCAGGGCCCAAAAAAAGTCGATATATTTCATCACCATGTGTCGTTTAATGCAGACAACAAAGCTATTACCCGCTGCCGCGCTCCCGCTGGCAGGTCTGCTGCTGCGCGGCCGCGCGCGCTAAACCCCCCTCCAATTTTGCAGTACCCAGTCCGGTCCGGAAAACGGTGCCGGGAGCCTCAATTCCGGGCATGCAATGACTGCATCCCGACGTTAAAGCTAAGGTTTGAACCATGGCCAAAGAAAAACTGATCATATTTGACACCACGATGCGCGATGGCGAACAAAGCCCCGGTGCGTCGATGACCAAGGAAGACAAGTTGCGCATTGCGCGACAGCTGGAGCGCATGCACGTGGATGTCATTGAGGCGGGGTTTCCTGCCGCCAGCGACGGCGATTTCGAGTCCGTTAAGGCGGTCGCACGGACCATCAAGGACAGTATCATCTGCGGCCTGGCGCGTGCCAACGAACGTGACATCCGGCGCTGCGGCGAAGCGGTCAAGGTGGCTGCCCGTCCCCGGGTGCATACCTTCATCGCCACGTCGCCGATACACATGGAGAAGAAGCTGCGCATGGAGCCTTCGCAGGTCATCGATCAGGCCGTGCGGGCGATCAAGTGGGCGCGTGAATACACGGACAATGTCGAATTTTCCCCAGAGGACGCGGGGCGGTCGGACCTCGATTTTTTGTGTCGTATTCTGGAGCAGGTGATTAAGGCCGGTGCGACGACGATCAACGTGCCTGACACCGTGGGTTATACGCTGCCAGACCAGTTCGGCCGCCTGATACGCAATTTGCGCGAACGCATTCCGAATGCGGACCAGGTCATTTGGTCAGTGCATTGTCACAATGATCTCGGCCTGGCCGTCGCCAATTCGCTGTCGGCGGTACAGAATGGTGCGCGTCAGGTGGAGTGCACCATTAATGGACTGGGTGAACGTGCCGGCAACGCTTCTCTCGAGGAAATCGTGATGGCGGTGCGTACGCGCCAAGACATCTTCTCCTGCGAAACCGGCATAGATGCCACGCAGATCGTGCCGGCCTCCAAGCTGGTGTCAGGGATCACCGGCTATCCGGTGCAGCCCAACAAGGCCATCGTCGGCGCCAACGCTTTTGCGCATGAATCGGGCATCCACCAGGATGGTGTACTCAAACACCGCGAAACCTACGAAATCATGAGCGCCGAGTCAGTGGGCTGGACCACGAACCGGCTGACGCTGGGCAAACTGTCCGGGCGCAATGCATTCAAGACCCGGTTGCAGGAGATTGGTGTCGTGCTGGAATCAGAAGAGGCGCTCAATGCGGCATTCAAACGCTTCAAGGAACTGGCTGACAAGAAGCGCGAGATTTTCGATGAGGATCTGCACGCACTGATCACCGAGGAAAATCTTGAGCACATCGAAAACGAACGCTATAACCTGGTTTCGCTGACCGCGCATTCCGAAACCGGAGAGCAGCCGTATGCCAGTCTTGTCATGTCCGATGACGGCAAGGAGCGCCCCTCAAAGGCGCATGGCAGCGGACCGGTCGATGCCGCATTCAAGGCGATTGAGGCGCTGGTGGCGAGCAATGCCGAGTTGCTGCTGTATTCCGTCAATGCGATTACCACCGGCACCGATGCCCAGGGCGAAGTGACCGTACGATTGACCAAAGACGGCCGTATCGTCAACGGGCAGGGCGCGGACACCGATATCGTCGTCGCTTCCGCGAAGGCTTATATCAACGCCCTCAACAAGCTGTATGCAAAAGCTGAGCGGCTGAATCCGCAGCTTTAGTAAAGCAACCGTCCGGCTTGCGTTGATGAGTCCGGACGATGTAGGTGTAACGACAGGATGACGGATAAGGCGTAAATGCTGAAATGGCTGATCACGCTGGCCGTAGTTCTGTTTTTTCTGGGTTTGCTCGGGCCGTTGCTGGGCAGGCTGGGTCTGGGCCGACTGCCCGGCGACTTGCAGTTGCAGCACCGCGACAGAAAATTTTATTTCCCGGTGGCCACCAGCATCATTCTATCGCTGGTCATTACTTTGCTGCTGTGGGCGCTGCGGATCTGAGCGCCCG
>JBBKXO010000109.1:0-2720 GCA_037969525.1 Burkholderiales bacterium
CCTGTGCCACACCGTCGCGTCCGACGTAGTAACTTTCGGCCAGCGCGTGCATGGCCATGCGGTCGCCAGCTTCGGCACGCGTTTGGAGATCGGCGATGGGGGCGGTTGACTCTGCAGCACTGGCCGGCCATGCTACGCAGGCCATCAGTAACAGGGCGGCGGATTTATTACGCCACGCGGTCATGGATTTCAAATCGGTAGTTGCAGGCGTGGCGCTTGTCTTTGGCGAATTCCCGAATGCTATGCACCCGCCATTGCGCGGCGTCGAATTCCGGCATTCGGGTGTCGCCGACAGGCTCGGCGTCGACGACGGTCAGGTAGATGCGGTCTGCCTTGGGCAGCGCCTCGCGGTACAGTTCACCGCCACCGATGACGAACACTTCGCTGTCGCCCGCGCAATACGTGATGGCTGCGTCGAGCGTGTGCGCGATCAAGGCGCCGGGCGCCTTGTAGCCGCGCTGCCGCGTTACGATGACGGTCGTGCGTCCGGGCAGTAGCCGGTTGATCGACTCATAAGTCTTGCGGCCCATGATGAGGTGATGGCCCATGGTGATGGACTTGAACAACTGCAGTTCATTGGGCAACTGCCAGGGAATTTTTCCATTCGCGCCGATGACGCGGTTTTTCGCCATCGCCACAATCAGCGACAGTCGTGGTTTGGGTCCGATAGTCACACCGCCACCGGGGCGCGGATGGCTGGATGCGGGTCGTAGTTCTCCAGCGTGAAGTCTTCGTATTGGAACGCAAACAGATCTTTCACCGCAGGATTCAGTTTCATGACCGGCAGCGGACGTGGTGCGCGTGACAGTTGTTCATTCACCTGGTCGAGATGATTCAGATACACGTGCGTGTCGCCAAAGGTGTGTACGAAGTCACCCAGCTTCAGTCCGCACACCTGTGCAATCATCATGGTCAGCAGGGCGTACGATGCAATGTTGAATGGCACGCCGAGAAACATGTCGGCGCTGCGCTGGTAGAGCTGGCACGACAGCCGCCCGTCAGCGACATAGAACTGGAAGAACGCATGACAGGGCATCAGCGCCATCTGGTCAAGGTCCGCGACATTCCACGCCGACACGATCATGCGCCGGGAGTCAGGGTTCTTGCGCAGTTGATCAAGCACCTGGCTGATCTGGTCAATGTGGCGGCCATCGGCGGCAGGCCAGGAGCGCCATTGATAGCCGTAGACCGGCCCCAGGTCGCCGTTGGGTTTAGCCCAGTCATCCCAGATGCTGACGCCATTTTCTTTCAGATAGCGCGTATTGGTTTCGCCTTTGAGGAACCACAGCAGCTCATGAATGATCGATTTCAGGTGCACCTTCTTGGTGGTGACCAGCGGGAAACCGGCATTGAGGTCAAAGCGCAGCTGGGAGCCGAACACCGACAGCGTGCCGGTGCCGGTGCGGTCGGACTTGCGGGTGCCGTGATCCAGCACGTGGCGCAACAGATCTAGGTAGGGGCGCATGGCGTAATGACAGTAGCGTAGTGGTTCAGTTGCCGCCGATTTTAGCAGGCCATGGCAGGGTGGCCGCTATAATCGAGCTGATTCCAACCAGCGGATTTTTAATGATGATTGCCAGGCTTTACTCCAAAACCGGTGCGCCGAACGCCCGCGATCTAGCGCAGGCACGCCATGTATTGATCGTGGCGCCAGCGGGAACGAAAGTGGCCCAGTTGCCGATGGGGAATCTGCTGGCGAAGGGGCTCAGCCGCCGCGGCAAAAAGCTTGCGGATCTGGCGACAGCGCCGGTCAGTGTGGATACGACTGATGGCGCACTGGCGGTGTGGGTCACGCCTGACCTGAAAAAATCCGTATTTGAGCAGCAGGCGTTGCTGCGCAAGGCGGCGACCATACTGTTGTCCGAGCATCCGCAAGACCTGATGGTAATTGTGGCCGGCTCTGTGCCGGTGCGGCGCGCACTGGCGGAGCTTGCGGTTTATGTAGCCTGGGTCAACGGCGTCGCACTGCCGCAGCGCAAGAAAAAATCAGCTGTGAAACCGCTGAAAACCATACACCTATACGGCTACAGTGCCGCGGACGGCTTTGCGCAGGCGCGGGCAACGGCAGCGGGCAATGTGTTGTGCCGCGAACTGACGGTGTTGGCGCCCAATGAACTGACGCCCGGCGCTTATCGGCAGAGACTGCGCACGCTGGCGCGGCAACAGGGCTGGGCGCGCGAAGAATTCGATTTCAACCGCCTGCGTCGCATGGGTGCGGGTGCTTTTTGTGCAGTGGCGCAGGGCAGTGATGAGCGCGATGCGGCAATCGTGCGGCTGCGCTACCGGCCGCGCGGTGCCAAGAAAACCGTGGCACTGATCGGCAAGGGCATCTGCTTCGACACCGGCGGTCATAATCTGAAACCAGCGCGCTATATGAACGGCATGCATGAAGACATGAATGGTTCCGCCGTGGCGCTGGGCATACTCACTGCGGCCACCGCTGCGAAACTGAAGGTGAATATCGACTGCTGGCTGGCGCTGGCGCAGAATCACCTGAGTCCGCGTGCCTACAAGCAGAACGACATTGTCACAGCGTTGAACGGGACGACGATTGAAATCGTCCATACCGATGCCGAGGGTCGCATGGTGCTCGCCGATACGCTGACACTGGCGGCGCGGGCCAAGCCCGATGTCATGGTGGATTTTGCGACACTGACGGGCGCCATGCACGTCGCGCTGGGCAGTCGCTACAGTGGCATATTTGTGACCAGTGACGCATT
>JBBKXO010000110.1:0-3218 GCA_037969525.1 Burkholderiales bacterium
CCCTTGGGGGCCGCAGCGAAGTAAGACCCCTTGGGGGGCGCAGCGAAGTAAGTCCCCTTGGGGGGCGCAGCGAAGTAAGTCCCCTTGGGGAGCGGAACGCGAAATAAGGTCTGACGCCGCCTAAACGGCAGATGCGTCGGTCTCGCCAGTGCGGATGCGTATGACCTGAGCCACGTCGCTGACGAAAATCTTGCCGTCACCGATTTTTCCGGTGCGTGCAGCCTTGACGATCGCCTCAATGCCGGTTTCGAGCAGATTGTCCGGCAAGACAACCTCAATCTTGACCTTGGGCAGAAAATCCACGAC
This sequence comes from Burkholderiales bacterium, assembly GCA_037969525.1. Lineage (GTDB taxonomy): Bacteria > Pseudomonadota > Gammaproteobacteria > Burkholderiales > SG8-41. The sequence goes on from JBBKXO010000110.1 coordinate 307, forward strand.
ATACTCAGCGCCGCGGTACAGTTCGGTGTGGCCTTTCTGGCGGCCAAATCCCTTGACTTCCGTCACCGTCAAACCACTGACGCCGATTTCCGACAATGACTCGCGGACCTCATCCAATTTGAACGGCTTGATTATTGCCTCTATTTTTTTCATATTTACTCCGGCATCTTTCGGTTCGGTACAAATGAGAATAGCACAAGGCAAGCCCCGGCTACGGCCTCAGTGCCTGAACTTGTTGGTGATCGGGTAGCGCCAGTCCTTGCCAAATCCGCGGCTGGTGATGCGGATGCCCACCGGGGACTGGCGGCGCTTGTATTCACTGATCCGGATCAATCCCACCACACGCTCCACGTCAGCCGGCGCATGGCCCATGGCAATGATTTCCTGCGGGCTGCGGTATTGCTCGACATAAGCCGCCATGATCTCGTCGAGCGCATCATAGGGAGGCAGGCTGTCCTGGTCCTTCTGGTCAGGGCGCAGTTCCGCCGATGGCGGACGTTCAATCACCCGCCGCGGAATCACCTCCCCCAGCGTGTTGCGGTACTCAGCGAGGCGGTACACCAGCGTCTTCTTGAGATCCTTGAGCACCGCAAAGCCGCCGGCCATGTCGCCGTACAGTGTGGCGTAACCGGTGCCCATCTCGCTCTTGTTCCCGGTGGTCAGCACAATCGCCCCCGTCTTGTTGGACATGGCCATCAGCAATGTACCGCGGATCCGCGCCTGCAGATTTTCCTCGGTCACATCCTCCGGCAAACCACGGAACTGGTCTGCAAGCGCCGCACCAAACGCATCGTAAACCGGCCGGATCGCGATCTCGGAATATCGCGCGCCCATCGCCAGCGCCTGCGACCTGGCGTCCTCGCTGCTCATGCCGGCGGTGTACTGGGAGGGCATCATCACCGCATGCACCTTGTCGGACCCCAGGGCATCAACAGCAACCGCCAGTGTCAGTGCCGAATCGATGCCCCCGGACAAACCCAGCAGCGCACCGGGAAAACCATTCTTGCCGAGATAGTCGCGCACACCCAGCGTCAGCGCACTATAGATGTCCTCCTCCAGCGTAACCACCGGCGCTATATCGCCTTTTACCGGCACCCCTCCGACCAGCTCGATCAACCCGAGCGCTTCCTTGAATGCAGGCAGCTGGTGCATCAGTTCGCCACGCCCATCTACGGCAAACGATGCACCATCAAACACCAGCTCATCCTGGCCGCCAACCTGGTTCGCGTAGATCACCGACATGCCGGTCTTGCCGACCCGCTCGCGCACGACCTCGTAGCGCGTCAGTTGTTTGTTGATATGGAACGGAGAAGCATTCAGCACGAACAACAGCTGCGCTCCCGCTTCGCGCGCAGTCTTTGCGGCCGGTTCCTCCCAGACGTCTGCGCAGATGTTGATGCCAATGTGCACACCTTCGTGCTCGAACACGCAGGGCGCATCGCCGGAATCAAAGTAGCGCTCCTCGTCGAATACCGTGTAATTGGGCAGCGTGCGTTTCAGGTAAGTCGCCACCACTGCGCCCTCACGAATGACCGAAGCCGCGTTGTACCGCTTGGTGCCGATCTGATGGGGGTGCCCCAACACTATCGTGATGCCTGATACGTTGCTGACCATGCGCCTGAAGGCTTCGTCACAGGCGTGGAAAAAATCATCACGCAGCAGCAGATCCTCGGGCGGATAACCCGACAAGGCAAGCTCAGTAGTCAGCAGCAAGCTGGCGCCGTCGGCCCTGGCGCGACGCGCAGCGTCCAGGATTTTCTCCACATTGCCAGTCAGATCCCCCACGGTAACGTTGAGTTGTGCAATCGCTATTTTCATATTGCTAATATATCATTGGCGCACCAGCCATTTTGCGCGCCCGATCCGCTTTTATACTTATGCCATACCGGCCGCTTCCGGATGGGATGTGCCGACAACGGGCAGCGCTCCATGATCGCGAAACTGCGTTGAAATTTCCGCATTGAAACTGCAAATAGTCTCGTCGCTCGCGGCGGTTGCGCCGCCTGAATGGAATCAACTCGCCGGCGATAATCCGTTTCTGCAACACGCATTCCTGCACGCTCTGCATGAAGCAGGTTGTGCCGTCCCGGATACCGGCTGGGCCCCCCAATACCTGCTGCTCCACGACGGCGGCGAACTGGTTGGTGCCATGCCGCTGTACCTGAAAGCCCACTCCTACGGTGAGTACGTATTCGATTGGGCATGGGCCGACGCCTATCACCGGCACGGCATCGAGTATTACCCGAAACTGCTGAGCGCCATCCCGTTCACGCCTGTTGTCGGCAACAGACTGCTGGCCAGGCAACCCGAATTCCGCAATCAGCTCGTAGCTGGCGCGCTGGAACTGGCACGACAAACCAGAACCACGTCACTGCATGTATTGTTTCCCTCTGCCGCGGATCAGGAGTGCCTGGCTGCGCACGGTTTCCTGCTGCGCCAGGGACGCCAGTTCCATTGGCAGAACGAAAACTATGCCGATTTCGACGCCTTTCTCGACAAGCTCAGTCACGACAAACGCAAGAAAATCCGCCAGGAAAGACGCAAAGTGCGTGATGCGGGCATTACCTTTCTCTGGCTGGAGGGCGCCGGCATCACCGATGCGCACTGGGAGTTTTTCGAACGCTGTTACGACCAGACATACCGCGAACACCATTCTTCCGCCTACCTTAACCTCGATTTTTTCCGGCGCATCGGCGCCGCCATGCCCGACAACATTACACTGATGTGCGCCGAGCGTGACGGCAATCCCGTTGCCGCATCTCTGCTGATACACAATTCCACCCACCTCTACGGCCGTCACTGGGGCGCCATTGAACATCACCCCTTGCTGCATTTTGAAGCCTGCTACTATCAGAGCATCGAATATGCAATTGCCCGCGGCCTGCAGGTATTCGAGGGTGGCGCACAGGGCG
>JBBKXO010000111.1:0-2589 GCA_037969525.1 Burkholderiales bacterium
GGCTTTTGGATTTGCCGCAACCATCACCGCGCACAGCAGATTGCGCGGTCCGTCTGCATCTTTCTCGTCAGCGTTGCGTTGCGCACCGGTGAACACGATGGGTTTGTCGCTGCCCACTGTCAGATCCATCAAATAAGCCGTTTCTTCGAGCGTCGCAGTGCCGTGCGTGACGACGGCTCCGACAACCCGGTCATCCTGCAATACCTTGCGCAAGTTGTCGCGCAGGCCAAAGGCTGTCGAGGTATCCATCAGCGCACTATTAATATTGGAATGCTCGACGACACGGATTTCAGCTTTATCTTGCAGTTCCGGCACCATGGAGACCAGGTCCTGGGCCGTCGCCGCGGAAACATGCCCGCCGATGGCGGCGTCGTAACGCGAAGCAATCGTGCCGCCGGTGCCAATCACGCAAACAAGAGGTTTTTTACCCACAACCATGTCACTCAACCTTGATATTAGCCGCCTTCACCACGACAGCCCAGCGCTTCACGTCTGACTCAATGGTCTTGAGAAACTCATCCGGCGTACTGGCAATCACGTCCAGCCCCATGGCAGTCAGCCGTTTGCCCACCTCCGGATCTTTAAGTATCCCCTGAATGGTCAGAGACAGTTTATCCACCAGAATTTTGGGCGTGCCTTTGGGCGCCAACACCCCCTGCCAGTCGAGCACAAAAACATCGGGCACACCCGCTTCGGCCATGGTGGGCACTCCGGGCAACTGTGACGAACGGATTTTTGAAGAAACCGCGAGCGGCTTCAGCCGATTGCTTCTAATGAATGGCAATGCCGAGGTCATTGATGCAAAACTCATCGTCACATTGCCGCCCACCACATCGGCCACTGCGGGACCGCCGCCCTTGTAGGCGATATGCGTCAACCTGATGCCCGTTTTCAGTGCAAAAAACTCTCCTGTCAGATGCGGTGCACCGCCAATCCCGGATGACGAAAAATTGAGTTCTCCAGGCTTCTCCTTTGCCAGCGCGATCAGATCTTTGAGAGAAACTATCGGCGATTTCGGATTGACGACCAGCACATTGCCCACAGCAGCGGTCATGGTTACTGGTGCGAAATCCTTCACCGAGTCAAACGGCATCTTCAACAGGCTGGGATTTACCGAATGGCGGAGTGATACCAGAACCAGCGTATAACCATCAGGATCAGCTTTGGCCGCAATATTGGTACCGATAATGGCCGCCGCACCTGCCCGGTTGTCGACAACAATCTGCTGCCCCCATTTTTCTGTCAGCTTTTGTGCAAGCACGCGCGCTACGCCGTCGCTGCTGCCACCCGGGGCAACCGGAACTATCAGTCGGACCGGCCGGTCGGGATAGATTTTCGCTTTATCGTTTGTTACTGTCTGCGCTATCGTGGAGCCTGCACCAAAAAGGCATAGAACCAAGGCAATGACATTGGCAGGAATTTTGGAATCGCACATGATGGCAATGCTCCTGAAGTAAAAACAATTCGTTGACAAGTGCAGCCGTGCAATATTCGTACCAGAGACTTTCGTCATTACTGGTGCAAACTACGATTGCGCGAGTAAGGTGTCAACTGATTTCAGCAATCGTTCAGCACTGCCTTGGTGCTTACCGCAGTTGTCATGCACCGATGGATTACATCCGGCAATTAAGGGTACGTAAGCCTTGTTACAGTAATTTGCGTTTTGTATCAGGAGAAAAAATTGGCACGATTAAGCGATCTGCCCCAATGGGAACGACAGCATCATCTGGACAAAATCCACGAACTGCCGGATTTCGGCGCTACACCCTTTGTCGCCGGCCCGCCGCTGAATCAGCGCCGCGTCGCCATCATTACCACTGCCGGCCTGCATGTGCGCAAGGACCGGCCCTTTGATCCCGGCGCCGCTGACTACCGCATCATCCCCGGAGACACACCGGCATCTGAACTGGTGATGAGCCACACCTCCGTCAATTTTGATCGCAGCGGATTTCAGGAAGACGTCAATGTCGTGCTGCCGCTGGCACGGTTGCGCGAATTGCATGCCGAAAAAGTGGTGGGCTCGGTGTCAGATTTTCATTACGCCTTCATGGGCGCCGCACCGATACGCGCGCTGGAACCCAAGGCGCGAGAACTCGCCGGTCTGCTGAAAAAGGACAAGGTGGATGCGGTGCTGCTGACCCCCGTCTGACCCAACTGCACGTGCGCCGTGGGCGCACTCGGCCATTACCTCGAACGCGAAGGCATACCTACCGCGCAGATCAGCCTGATCCGTGAACAGACCGCGGCGATCAAGCCGCCGCGCGCCCTGTGGGTGCCATTCATGCTGGGCCGTCCGTTCGGCGCGCCGGATGCGCCGGATTTCCAGCGCAAGGTATTACGCGCACTGCTGCGCTTGTTTGAACGCCAGACGGGTCCGGTGCTGGAGGATTTTCCTGAGGATGCACCGGCGTCTGCCGCCAGCGATGCCGAAACCCCTTTCGCCTGCCCGGTCAGTTTCGCCAAGGCCGCCATAGCCGATGACAACCTCGCCGCCGCACTGCAACGCGAAATCGCACAACTCGCGCCTTGGTACGATCTTGCCAGGAAACGGCGCGGCCGCAGTACATTCGGCATATCCGGTTTGAGCTT
>JBBKXO010000112.1:0-2716 GCA_037969525.1 Burkholderiales bacterium
GGACCGCGCAAGCTCCTTTGAACGTGATTTTTTCGAGGTTTTTGACGTTTTTATGGTGCGACGCCGCATCCAGGCCATTTTGATCTGGCGGAGAGGGATGGATGGCTCCGATCTCGCCTGACGGCGATCCCTACATCCCGTGCCCAGGCGCGGGACCGCTGCGCTATGCGCAGCGTCCTGCGCGACACGCCCCGCGTGTCGCTGGTCGAACCCGGAGGTCTCGTCCACACGCCACACTCGCCAAATAAAAACGGCCCCATTCGGGGCCGTTTTTATTTGGCGGAGAGGGAGGGATTCGAACCCTCGATACGCTTGCGCGTATTCCGGTTTTCGAGACCGGTACATTCAACCACTCTGCCACCTCTCCTGTAACCTTTTGCTGCACTCTACCGATCGCGGTTTTGGCTACGGCCGCCCTTTCGGGCTTAACTTGCCTGCGGCAAGTTAGCCTTCGCCCCAACAGCGCAAGCGCTGTTGTCGAGACCGGTACATTGGCTTCGACATGACCTGAAGGTCAGTCTTCGCCGCAACACGCCGCTTGAAAAACCAAGCGGCCTGTTTTCAACCACTCTGCCACCTTTCCTGTAATTCATAAGGGGCAAGGGGCCGAATTTTAACAGCGTAGCGCTCCTAGCGCACGGGTTCGAGCGCCTTCAGCCCGCCCATATAGGGCTGCAGCACAGCCGGAATGTCGACACCCCCGTCGGCCCGCTGGTAATTCTCCAGCACGGCAACCAGCGTGCGGCCAACTGCCAGGCCCGATCCATTGAGGGTATGCACCAGCTCGGTCTTGTTCTTGTCGTTGCGAAAACGCGCCTGCATGCGCCGCGCCTGGAAACTCTCAAAATTGCTGCACGAGGAAATTTCTCGATAGGCCTTCTGCCCCGGCAACCAGACTTCGATGTCGTAGGTTTTGGCCGCCGAGAACCCTATGTCGCCGGTGCACAGCGTGACGGTACGGAAAGGCAGCTCGAGTTTCTGCAATATCGTTTCGGCGTGCGCAGTCAGTTCGTCGTGCGCGGCATAAGACATTTCCGGAGGCACAATCTGCACCAGCTCGACCTTGTCGAACTGGTGCTGACGGATCATGCCGCGCGTGTCCTTGCCGTAGGAGCCTGCCTCACTGCGAAAACACGGCGTATGACACACATATTTCAGCGGCAGCTTGTCGCCGGCGATGATTTCATCCCGGACAAAATTGGTCACCGGATACTCGGCAGTCGGTATCAGATAAAGATCACGGCCCTCGATCTTGAACAGGTCGTCTTTGAACTTGGCAAGGCTGGAAACGCCATTGGCACACTCACCGGTCACCATGTATGGCGCATAAACCTCGGTATAGCCATGCTCCTGGGTGTGCACATCCAGCATAAACTGCGCGAGCGCCCGGTGTAGTCGGGCCACGCCGCCCTTCAGCACCGAAAAGCGCGCTCCGGCGATCTTGCCCGCCGTGTCGAAATCAAGCCCGCCCAGCGCAGCGCCCACATCCACATGATCCTTCACTGTGAAATCGAATTTTCGTGGCTCGCCGATGCGCCGCACCTCGAGGTTGTCGTCAGCGGATTTACCGGCCGGCACCGATGCATGCGGCACATTGGGAATCACCATCAGAAAATCATTCAGCCGCTGCTGTACCTCCTCCAACTTTGCTTCGAGCGCCTTCAACTGGTCAGCCTGGCCACTGACTTCCGCCATCAGTGCAGAAGCGTCTTCTTTTTTCGCCTTCAGCTGCCCGACCTGTTTCGACAGCGCGTTACGCCGCGCCTGCAGTTCCTGGGTTTCGGTCTGGATGTTCTTGCGCTCACCCTCAAGGGCGGCGAACTGCGCCGTATCCAGTGTATAGCCGCGATCGGTCAGTCTTGCGGCAACGGCCTGAATGTCGGCGCGTAGGGTATTGATGTCGAGCATGTGGTCCTCAAATTAATTCGTCACAGCGGCCGGATTCCGAACCAGCTTGGTCATACCGGAAGTCCAGGACCTGAAATGAGCCCACATTATCGGCGAGTTCACTCTCCCGAACCAGACCTGGCCAGCTTGACATGACGACAAGCCCGCTTCTACAGTCCGCGCTCTCCAATCAGGATTGAAACCATGTCTGCAACGTCCATAGTACGCGCGCCCAATATCCCCGGCTTCATACCGGCCACCCAGACGCCCAAAACGCATTTTCCAGACGGCGCCACGGATTGCCACGCGCATGTTTTCGGACCGCAGGAGCGCTTCCCCTATGTCGCTAATGCGGCCTATATTGCGCCCGACGCGCTGACCACCGATTACGTGGGCATGCTGAAAAACAACGGCTGCGACCGTGGTGTGCTGGTGCAACCCAGTGTCTATGGCACTGACAACAGTTGCATGGTTGATGCGCTGCGCTCAGGGCTGCACGCCTTGCGCGGCGTGGCGGTGGTCGAGGCGGACATATCCGACCACGAGCTCGAGGATTTGCATGCCGCCGGTGTCCGCGGCGTGCGCATCAATCTCGCCTCTGCCACCGAGGGACTCACACTTGCGGATGGTCAGCGCCTCGCGCCGCGACTGAAAGCGCTGGGCTGGCATCTGCAGTTTTATCTCGATCTGCCGAAAATGCCAGAGGCCGAAGCGCGTCTGGCAGAGCTGCCGATCACCATCGTCATCGACCATTTTGCACGCTGCCAGGCAAAGGACGGCGTCAATTCACCGGCATTCAAGGCGCTGTTGCGGCTGGTCAGTCGCAACA
>JBBKXO010000113.1:0-6445 GCA_037969525.1 Burkholderiales bacterium
GTCCTGATGGTCGGTGGACTGGTGCTGCACGGGCGATATCCGCGCATCGGCCGCGCACTCTTGATCGGCGGATTGGCCGGTCTTTATGTGTGTTCAACACCGGTCACAGCGCACTTCCTGCTGCGTCACTGGGAGGGCGCGCCCACCGCCACTGAAACCATAGGTACTGCCCAAGCTATCGTCATACTGGGTGGCGGCAAGTACCCACAGGCACCTGAATACGGCGGTGATTCTGTAAGCGGATCCACGCTGGTGCGGCTACGCTACGCTGCCCATCTGCATCGCCGCACCGGACTCCCCATACTGGTCAGCGGCGGCAGCCCCGAAGGCAGCGCGGTCACCGAGGCCCTAGCCATGCGTCACGTGCTCGAGCGCGAATTCATGGTGCCGGTGCGCTGGGCCGAAGACAGTTCCGGGAATTCGCTGGAAAACGCCCGCCTGAGTTACCGGATGCTCGCGACGGAGAACATACGCACCATATATCTGGTCACCCACGCCTGGCACATGCCGCGTGCACGACTTGCTTTCGAAGGCGCCGGCTTGCGGATAATTCCGGCAGCGACCGCCTACACCACGCGCTACCGGCTGACTGCACTCGACTTCCTGCCCGATGCGCGCGCACTGCGCGATACCGCGTGGTTTTTCCACGAAGTCATCGGCACACTCTGGTATCGTGTGCGCCTGCTGGAATCAGCCTGAACGCCGGGGATCCCATGAAAGCTCGTATCAAGTGGATAGAAAACGTCAGCTTCATTGCTGAATCGGGCAGCGGGCATGCGCTGGTGATCGATGGCGCGCCGGAAGGCGGCGGCCGCGATCTCGGCCCGCGACCCATGGAAGTGGTGCTGATGGGCGCCGGCGGTTGCACGGCTTATGACGTGATGTACATCCTGCGCAAGGCGCGCGCATCGGTCACTGATTGCGTGCTGGAAATTGACTCCGAACGCGCCCCAGAAGATCCCAAGGTGTTCACGAAAATCCATTTCCATTTCATCATCACCGGCAAAGCCCTCAAGCCAGCCCAGGTCGAGCGCGCCGTGCAACTGTCAGCGGAAAAATACTGCTCGGCGTCGATCATGCTGGGCAAGACCGCGACGATTACCCACGACTTCGAAATCAGGGAAGCCGGCGCCTAAGCCGCCGGTTACAGCAGGAAGGCAGTTCCAGTCATCACCTTTGACGACGCCTGCATCGCCGCCTTGACCGGCGCGGGGAGTTCTGCGCCGCCGTGTTGCAGCGCGCTGGTCGCGTGCCGCTCCTCATCATCACGCATTTGCCCGACGATCGCGCGACTTTTCCGGTCTTCGACAGGCAGGCGCCCAAGATGGTCCTCGAGGTGGCGCACCACCTGACGCTCGGTCTCGGCAAGGAATCCCAGGTTCCATTTGTCGCCGAGCAAGCCCGATACCGCCCCGATAGCGAAGGAGCCGGCGTACCACAGCGGATTCAACAGACTCTTGCGGCCGCCCAGCTCAGCAATGCGTTTCTCGGTCCACGCCAGATGCTCGGTTTCTTCCTGTGCCGCCTGCTCCAGTGCGGCGCGTGCTGCTGAATCGCGCGCAGTCAGCGCTTGCCCCTGGTACAGCGCCTGCGCGCATACTTCGCCGGCGTGGTTGACGCGCATCAGCGCTGCAGCGAGACTGCGCTGCGCTGTGTCCAGATCCGCGTCCGGCAATTCATCACCCGGAGTCGTGCGCGTGCTTCGCGCCGGCGCAAACACCGTGCGCAGGCCCTTGTCGAAGCCGATGATCAAATCGTCGATCCGCATCATGTTCAGGCCGCTCTGCCGAACAGACGTTCCAGTTCGGCACCCGGATCGGTCGCGCGCATGAATGCCTCGCCGACCAGAAAACCATGTACGTCATGCGCGCGCATCCGCGCCACGTCTTCCGTTTTCAGAATACCGCTTTCGGTAATCACCAGGCGTTGCATGGGAATTTTCTGCAGCAGTTCCAAGGTGGTCTCCAGTTTGGTGTCAAAAGTGCGCAAATTACGGTTGTTGACACCGATCAGCGGTGTTTGCAGCGCCAGCGCGGCGTCCAGTTCTATCGCGTCATGCACTTCGACCAGCACGGCAAGGCCCAGTTCAATCGCCGTTTCCTCAAGCTCGCGCATGCGTGCCGGCGTCAGCGCGGCAACGATCAGCAGAATGCAGTCGGCTCCGGCGGCGCGCGCCTCGTAAACCTGGTACGCATCCATCATGAAATCCTTGCGCAACACCGGCAGCTTGCAGGCGGCACGCGCCGACACCATGTCCTCCAGTTTGCCCTGGAAAAATTGCCGGTCGGTCAGCACTGACAAACAGGCCGCTCCATGGCGCTCATAGGTGGCGGCGATTGCCGCCGGATCGAACTGCTCGCGCAACACGCCTTTGCTGGGGCTGGCTTTTTTTACTTCCGCGATCACCGCAGGTTTACCGGCTGCGATCCTGGCCCGCAAAGCGCCCACAAAATCCCGCGCCGGTGCTGCTGCCCGCGCCGCCACCTTCATCTGTGCCAGCGGCAGGAGTGCCTGTGCAGCGCTGACTTCCTGCGCCTTGACTGCAAGGATGCGCTGCAGGATGTCAGCCATGGCTCTTGGTAAAAGCGACGAAGTGGTCAAGTTTCTGTCGCGCCGCGCCGTCGGCAATCACCGCCAGTGCTTTATTGACACCATCCTTCAGCGTCATCGCCAAACCGGCGACATAAATACTCGCCCCTGCATTCAGCGCCACGATGTCGCGCGGCGCGCCCGCTTTGTTCTCCAGTGCGCCCAACAGCATGTCCCGGGACTGCTCCACGCTTTCGACACGGATGGCCGAATTGTTGTGGGTTTTCAGGCCGACATCCGCGGGCGCCACCATGTACTCGCGAACTGCGCCGTCCTTCAGTTCAGCGACCGCCGTCAGCCCGCAGATGGACAATTCGTCGAGCCCTTCGAGCCCGTGCACGATCATCACCCGGCGGCTGCCCAGCTGCTGCAGCACGCGCGCCTGGATGCCGACGAGATCCTGATGGAACACCCCCATGACCTGCTGCTTGGCGCCGGCTGGATTGGTCAGCGGACCCAAAATGTTGAATAGGGTTTTCACACCCAGTTCACGGCGCACGGGCGCGGCATGCTTCATCGCGCTGTGATGATTCGGCGCAAACATGAAGCCAATGCCGGTTTCGGCAATTGATTGCGCGACCAGTTCCGGCTTGAGGTTGATATTGACGCCCAGTGCCTCCAGCACATCGGCGCTCCCGGACTTGCTGGAAACGGATCGCCCCCCGTGCTTGGCAATCCTGGCGCCGGCGGCCGCGGCGACAAACATTGCGGCCGTGGATACGTTGAATGTGTGCGCAGAGTCGCCACCGGTACCGCAGGTGTCAATCAGTTCCGGCGTATCGGGCACCGGGACCCTGGTGGCGAATTCCCGCATCACCGTGGCCGCGGCACCGATTTCACCGATCGTCTCCTTCTTGACGCGCAACCCCGTAATGATCGCCGCAATCAGCACCGGCGACACCTCGCCGCTCATGATCTGCCGCATCAGCGACAGCATCTCTTCGTGAAAAATTTCACGATGCTCGATGATGCGCGACAGCGCGTCCTGCGGTTTCATCACCGTATTGCTCATCGTTTCTCCTCGAGAAAATTCTTAAGCATCCGGTGACCGTGCTCGGTGAGTATCGATTCCGGATGGAACTGCACACCCTCGACCGCAAGCTGCTTGTGGCGCACCCCCATGATCTCGCCATCATCGGTCCACGCCGTAATGGCCAGGCAGTCGGGCATGCCGGCGCGTTCGATGACCAGCGAATGGTAGCGCGTTGCTGAAAACGGTTGTGGAAGGCCTCTGAACACACCCGCTCCTTCGTGCTGGATTTGCGAAGTTTTACCGTGCATCAGTTGCCGTGCATGCACGACTTTACCGCCGAATGCCTGGCCTATGCTCTGATGGCCCAGGCAAACGCCGAGTATGGGAATTTTTCCGGCAAATGCCTTGATCAGTGGCACCGATACCCCCGCCTCGTTCGGCGTACAAGGCCCTGGTGAGACCACGATACGCGCAGGCTTTAGCCGCTCAATCTGCTCGAGCGTAATTTCGTCATTGCGATGTACGGCAACATCCTCGCCGAGTTCACCGAAATACTGCACCAGGTTGTAGGTGAAGGAATCGTAATTGTCGATCATCAGCAGCATGGCGGCCCCTTCAATCCAGGCGTGTGTCGAGGCCGGCTTCGGCCATCTCAGCGGCGCGCAGCAGTGCCCGCGCCTTGCTCTGAGTCTCCTGCCACTCGGCTGCCGGCTGTGAATCGGCAACGATCCCCCCGCCCGCCTGCACATGGAGCCACCCATCCTTGACGACCGCGGTGCGCAGCGCAATGGCCACGTCCATATTGCCATGGAATCCGAGGTATCCGACCGCGCCGGCATAAACGCAGCGTTTGACCGGCTCCAGTTCATCAATGATCTCCATTGCGCGCACCTTGGGTGCGCCGGATACCGTGCCCGCGGGAAAAGTTGCGCGCAGTACATCAATGGCCGTCAATCCGGGCTTGAGCTTGGCTTCGACATTGGACACGATGTGCATCACATGCGAATAGCGCTCGATCACCATCTGTTCCGTGACTTTTACGCTGCCCGTTTGGGCGACGCGCCCGGCGTCATTGCGGCCCAGGTCAACCAGCATGATGTGCTCGGCGCGCTCTTTGGCATCGGCCAGCAGCTCATCCGCGAGCGCGGCATCTTCTTCAGGGGTTGCGCCGCGACGGCGCGTGCCGGCAATCGGACGCACTGTCACGGTATCGCCTTCGAGCCGGGCAAGAATCTCCGGTGAAGCACCGACCACATGGAAACTGTCGAGATTAAAATAAAACATGTAGGGCGACGGGTTCAGGGTACGCAGCGCGCGGTATAGCGACAGCGGCGTCGCATGGAACGGCTTGCTCATGCGCTGCGAAGGCACCACCTGCATGACGTCGCCTTCAAAAATATATTTTTTCGCGCGCTCCACCGCCTGGTGATAGGCCGCTTCGCCGAAACCCGACACCGCGGGTTCAGACTGCGTCGGCGCGCTCTCCGGCAACCTGCCCGGTGCGCGCAGCTTCTCGAGCAGCGCTGCCAGGCGGGCACGTGCCGCAGCCCAGGCACCCGGCTTGCCGGGTTCGGCATAAACCACCAGCGACAGCTTGCCTGAGACATTGTCTACGATGGCGATCTCCTCCGACACCAGCAGCAGGATGTCGGGCGTGCCCAGTTCATCACGCTTGTCAGTGCGGGCCAGGCGCTTTTCTATGTAGCGCACAGTGTCGTAGCCGAAGTATCCGACCAAACCACCACAGAAGCGCGGCAACCGCGGATCGGTCGCCACCTTGAAACGTTTCAGGTAATTTTCAACAAATGCCAGCGGATCCGCGGCATGTTCGCGCAGCGTTTCCCGTCCATTGCGAATTTCCACACAGTCGTGGCCGCGCACTTCTATGCGCGTGCCGGCCGCCAGCCCGACGAAGGTATAGCGGCCATGGCGTTCGCCGCCGACCACCGACTCGAGCAGATAGGTGTACGGTTGGTTGGCAAGCTTGAGATAGATCGACAGCGGCGTGTCGAGGTCGGCAAAGGTTTCGAGCACCACCGGCACACGGTTATAACCCGCGGCGGCGAGTCGGTTGAATTCTGCTTCAGTCATGTCTTACTCCACGAAAATCAAACCAAACAACGCGAAACTACAACCCAGCAACGCACGATCAGCGACGCCAGGCGCAACGCCAGCATTGGCTGCCGGCAGCAGTTTCGGATTTCGTGGAGAACAACACGATTAACCTTTTTTAATCAACGGGATACACTCTGTGAGCGCGGCTACTATAGCATCAACTTCGAGGCTCTGCACGGCCTGCCCTTCATTGTAGCCATAGGGCACGCAGAACACCGGGCACCCCGCCGCGCGCGCCGCCTGAACATCATTCACCGAATCGCCGATCATCAGCATCATTGCAGGCGCCACGCCGAACTGCACACAGGCGTGCAGCAATTGCTGCGGATCCGGCTTTTTTCGCGCCAGCGTATCGCCGGCGATGGTCTGTGCAAAGAACGGCGCCAGCCCCATGCGTTCGAGCAATGGCAGGGTAAAAGCAGCGGACTTGTTGGTGACGCAGGCCAGCGGAAATCCGGCTGCGCGCAACTGCTCCAACCCTTCGCGCACGCCCGGATAGATCGTGGTGTGGGAACCATTCACTTCGCTGTAAAAACGTTCGAACACCGGCAATGCCTGCGCCATCGCTGCAGCATCGGCATGGCCTTCAAGGTCACGAGCCAGCGCGCGCTCCACCAGCCGTGGAATTCCCTTGCCGACGTACGAGCGTACGGCATCCAGCGGCAGCGGCGCATGACCCAGCGCCTCCAGCATCAAGTTGGTTGCCGCAGCCAGGTCGGGAATGGTATCGAGCAGGGTGCCGTCGAGATCGATCATGACGGCCTGTAT
>JBBKXO010000114.1:0-11680 GCA_037969525.1 Burkholderiales bacterium
TCCACACCGGCAGGCAACATCGGCCCCGTCATCGATGCACTGATGTCGGCGCTTGGTGTGACGTTCACCATCGCCTGTCCGGCTTATCCTGAAAACCAGCGCACGGTTTACTTCGGCCACTTGTTCGTGGGCCATCAGCTGTTGTCGGAATCCAGCATGAAAGATCACCCGCTCACACCCATGACCGATGCCAACCTGGTGCGCGTGCTGCAGGCGCAGACGCAGCACCATGTGGGCTTGATCAGCCATGACAAAGTCGTCGCCGGCGCCGCGGCTATTGAGTCGGCCTGCACCTCAGCAATAGGCTCCGGCATACACATTGCCATCGTCGATGCGCTGAACACTGCCGACCTGCGCGCCATAGGCCGCGCCTGTGCCGGGTTGCGCCTGATTACCGGGGGTTCCGGCGTGGCCAGCGGCCTGCCGGATAATTTCCGCAGTGCCGGGCTGTTGCGCGACCACCATTCAGGCACGGCGCTGCCGATTATCGACGGATCCTCCGCAATCATCGCCGGCAGTTGCTCCGCCGCAACCCATGCCCAGGTCACCCGCTGGCTGGAATCCCGTCCCGGATTTCGCGTTGATGTCCGGCGTCTGCTTGCCGGTGCCGATATCGTCAGCGAAGCACTGGAGTGGAGCCGTCAACACGGCCCCACCACTCCCTTGCTGGTATATGCCACCAGCACGCCCGACGAGGTGCGCGCTGTGCATGCACTGGGCGGCGCTGAGCAGGCGGGAGCGCGCATAGAACAAGCCCTGGCAGAAATTGCTGCCCGTCTGGCACAGGCCGGCACCCGCAGATTCATAGTCGCCGGCGGGGAAACCTCGGGCGCCATCGTCAAAAGATTGGGCATACGCGCATTGCGCATCGGCCCGGCCATAGACCCGGGCGTGCCGTGGACCTGCAGCATTGCACGGCAGCCGGTGGCGCTGGCGCTGAAATCCGGCAACTTCGGCAGCGTCGATTTTTTCGAAAAAGCATTAAGGGAGTTGCAATGACTGAGAACCAGCTGCGCGACGACATCGCCACGCTCGGCCGCTCGATGTACGAACGCGGTCTGACCCACGGCAGCACCGGCAACATCAGCGCGCGCTGCGCCGATGGCTGGTTGCTGACGCCCACCGGTTCCAGCCTGGGACGGCTCGATCCGGCACGTATCGCCAAGCTCGACTGGAACGGCAAACTCATGGCCGGCGATCCGCCATCAAAGGAAAATTTCCTGCATCTGGCGATGTACGAAGAGCGCCCGCAGAACGGTGCCGTAATTCACCTGCATGCGACGCATTCGGTCGCCGTATCCGTGTTGGCGGACACCAATCCGCTAGACGCGCTGCCGCCGCTAACTGCGTACTACGTGATGCGCATCGGATCCTTGCCGATGGTGCCTTATTACGCGCCCGGTGATCCGACTCTGGCAGACGCTGTCAGGAAACTGGCTTCACGTCACCACGCCATACTGCTCGCCAATCATGGGCCCGTGGTTGCCGGCAGCACCCTGGCGGCTGCCGCAGACGCCATGGAAGAACTCGAAGCAACAGCAAGACTGCACCTGCTGCTGCGGGGCGAAAAAACCCGTCCGTTGGACGCTGCCGAGGTTGCCGAGTTGAGGCGGCGTTACCCGCTGTAGCAATCAGGTGACTTAACCGGTGGTCACCACGACGGAATAACCCGCTGCGCAGGATGTTTACGCAGGCGTAGCTGGTGTAATTGGAGGCATCCGATATGCTTTCGGGCATTGGGGCCTGCCTTCAGGGCTAGCTGTCTCAACTACAGGCCTTTCTTCAACAGGAGTAAACGCCATGAGCATGATTTCCCGCATGACGGGTACGCTGATGCTGCTCGGCGTACTCGCGGGCTGTGCGATGCCCGCATCCATAGTGCCCGGTTCCACTACTGCCGATGAACTGCAGAAACGCCTCGGCCAACCCACCGACAAGCGCGCGAATCCTGCGGGCGGTGAATTCTGGGAATACGCATACGGCCCATTTGGCACCGAGACCTGGCTGTTTGGCGTCGATCGCGGGCAGATGGTGCGCAGTGCCGAACAGTTGCTCACCCTGAAACAACTGTACCGGGTGGTCCCCGGCGTCAGCACGGAGGCTCAAGTACGTGAATTACTCGGCAAGCCCCGAAAAATCACCCGTTTCCGAGAGGAAGTCGCCTGGGAATGGCGCGTCGACATGTCGCCCAACACGGGGCAATTCGTAGTGCGCTTTGATCAGAAGGGGGTGGCCACCGGCATCAATGTACTCGTCGACATATCGTCCGATTCAAGAGACAAAGACCAAAAATAGCCGTGACGCTAGATGCCGGAGAGCTTGGAATTCGCAGCAGCCAGTCGTTCTACGAGGATTCGCAGATAAGCACGATCAAATTTGAGCAGACAGATTTCTGATGCGCGCTCCAGCGCCTTGACGCTGATTTTAATCATGCGCACATCGGTGGCAGCGATTACGTCGGCCGAGCGCTGATTGCCGGCCTCACCCAGATAAGCCATTTCGCCCACGCATTCGCCTGCAGTCAGCAGGCTCAGCAGCCGGCGCTTGCGCAACACCCGCGCCTCACCCGACGCCAGGATGCCGAAATAGTCGCCGGGATCACCCTCTTTCATGAGAGTTTCGTCCTTGGCGAAATCCACCCATTCGGAAAAGCGCAGCACTTCCCACAACTCGACGTCACCGAATGATTTGAAGAACGACAGCGTACGCAGGATGTTGAATTTCTCGGTGTCGAGTACGCCGTGCCGGGGCAATGGCGCACCCTCGGCTATCGCCACCAGGTCCTTGGCAAACTGCTCCCAGCTCATGTAACGCACAGCCTGATCGCGCGCCATCGCCCGCCGCACCACCAGATCCAGCTCGGTAGGCACGTCCTGGCGCAATTCCGAAGGCAGCGGCGGATCGGCGTTGAGTATCTGGTGCGACAGACCGGCAATGTTGTCGGCGATAAACGGCAGGCGGCCCGTGAGCATCTGGAACATCACCACACCCAGCGCGT
Source organism: Burkholderiales bacterium (assembly GCA_037969525.1). Lineage (GTDB taxonomy): Bacteria > Pseudomonadota > Gammaproteobacteria > Burkholderiales > SG8-41. The sequence goes on from JBBKXO010000114.1 coordinate 2,999, forward strand.
AGATATCGGTCTGCAGGTTGGCCGGCTTGTTCATGTGCTGCTCGGGCGACATGTAAGCCGGCGTGCCGATGCCATCAACCATGGTGCGCGTGGTCAGCCCCAGCGCCGCCGAGCCAAAATCGGTCACCTTGATGTCGGTATTGTCCTGGACCAGGATATTCGCCGGCTTGATATCGCGGTGTATAACGCCAAGCTGCGAGGCAAAATCAAGCGCCCGCGCACATTTGTAGATAATTTCGATCACATCACCCAGCGCCAGCAAATTGTCGGCCTTGGTAAACCGCTGCAGCGTACCGCCGGCCACGTATTCCATGACGATGTAGGCGTTGTCATCGTCGGCAACGGCATCGTAGATCTGGACGATGTGCGGATGATTGAGTTTGCCCGCCAGCGAAGCCTCAGTCAGAAACAGGTTGTGCATCAATTTGCCGCGGTTATCATCGTTCAGGGCATCCTGCGACACCAGCTTGATGGCCACTTCGCGCGAATTGAAGGCATCGCGCGCCAGATATACCGTGCTCGTCGCACCCTCGCCCAGCTTCCGGAGAATTTCGTACTTGCCGACCTTCCTGACTTTCGTTTCCGCCATGAACCGCCGCCTTTGTTACGTAATCCACGCAGCATGGATTTCTGCGCATGCAGTACCGCCACTGCGGGGATGGCGTGATTAGACCGCGGCACCTCTCGAGCGTCAACCATCCGATGCGCTAACATGGTGTCGCCAACCAACTACACGGCCTGCATGCACACACTTCGCACCATGGATACGCTGGACAAGCGCTGGCAATTCTGGATCGACCGCGGCGGCACATTCACCGACATCGTCGCGCAACGCCCGGACGGCGTCATCGTCACGCACAAACTGCTGTCCGAAGATCCGGCCCGTTACCGTGACGCCGCACTCGCCGGTATCCGCGACCTGCTGGGCATAGCGCGCGATGCAGCCCTGCCCTCCGACGCCATCGCCGCCGTGCGCATGGGCACCACAGTCGCCACCAATGCGCTGCTGGAACGCCGCGGTGAACGCACCGCCCTGTTCATCACGCGCGGCTTCGGTGACGCCCTGCGCATCGCCTGGCAGAACCGTCCGCGCATCTTCGACCGCCATATCGTGTTGCCCGAACTGCTGTACGCGACCGTCTATGAAGTCGACGAGCGCATCGGCGCCCATGGTGAAATCATCCGCGCCCCGGACACCACGGCGCTGCAACGCGATCTGACCGACGCCCGGACACAGGGGTTTGACTCGATCGGCATTGTCTTCATGCACAGCTACCGCTATCCGGCACATGAAAAAATCGCCGCGACCCTGGCGCGCGATTGCGGCTTTGCGCAGGTCTCGGTTTCCCACGAAACCAGCCCGCTGATGAAACTGGTGTCGCGCGGTGACACGACCGTGGTCGATGCTTACCTGACGCCGGTGCTGCGACGCTACATCGATCAAGTACGCGCCGAACTGCCACACACCCGCCTGCTGTTCATGCAATCGAACGGGGGGCTGACGGATGCCGGCTGTTTCCAGGGCAAGGACAGCATCCTGTCCGGCCCGGCAGGCGGCATTGTCGGCGCGGTGCGCACGGCCAGCAGTGCCGGTTACGACCGCATCATCAGTTTCGACATGGGTGGCACTTCCACCGATGTTGCCCATTTTGCCGGAGAGGACCCTGCGGAACTGGAGCGCACCTTTGACGCCCAGGTTGCCGGTGTGCGGGTGCGCGCGCCGATGCTGGCCATCCACACGGTCGCCGCGGGCGGCGGCTCGATACTGCAGTTTGACGGCGCACGCATGCGCGTCGGCCCGGACTCCGCCGGTGCTGATCCGGGGCCGGCCTGCTACGGCAAGGGGGGCCCGCTGACCATCACCGATTGCAACCTGCTGCTCGGCAGGATTCACCCGGAATTTTTCCCCCAGGTTTTCGGCGCCGATGGCCGGCAACCGCTGGATGCCGCAGCGACAGGTGCAGGCTTCGTTGCGCTGAAGGATAAAATTGTCAATAAAAACAACAATATACAATCCATTGAGGCCGTTGCCATGGGTTATCTGCGCATCGCGGTGGAAAACATGGCCAATGCCATCAAGAAAATTTCCGTGCAACGCGGCCATGACATAACGGGCTACACGCTGGCCTGTTTTGGCGGCGCGGCTGGCCAGCACGCCTGCCTGGTCGCCGATGCGCTGGGCATGCCGCGCATATTCATCCACCCGTTCGCCGGCGTACTGTCGGCGTACGGCATGGGACTCGCCGCGATTACGGCGATGCACGAGCGCGCCGTCGAAGCGCAACTGGATACAGCCCTGCTGCAACGACTGGATCCACTGATCGCCACATTGGGAGCAGCCGCACGCGACGAAGTCGCTGCACAGGACGTGCCCGTCACGGCCATTGCGCTGAAAGCCCGCGCCCATCTGAAATATGAAGGCACCGACACCACGCTGACGGTCGACTACGGCACGGTGGAGATCATGCACCGTGCATTCGAGGCGGATTATCTGCAACGCTACAGCTTCCTGATGCCGGAGCGCGCCTTGGTGGTGGAAGCCGTTTCCGTGGAAGCCATAGGCGCCGTGGACAGCGCAAGCCTGGAGCCAGCCGGCATACCGGTAAGCAGTGAACCCGCGGTGCACGCTAAAGTGCAGATGTATTGCGACGGGCACTGGCAGCAGGTGCCACTTTATGCGCGCACCGACCTCGCCCCCGGTCAACGCCTGCGCGGGCCGGCGATCATCACCGACGCCAATGCCACCACGGTCATCGAACCGGAATGGCAGGCCGAGGTCGCCCCGCAGCGGCATCTGCTGCTGACGCGTTGCGTGGCGCGCCACGGCGAGCACGCCGGCACCGACGTCGATCCGGTACGACTCGAAGTGTTCAACAATCTCTACATGGCGATTGCCGAACAGATGGGCGCAACGCTGGCCAATACGGCGTATTCGGTCAACATCAAGGAACGACTGGATTTCTCCTGCGCGCTGTTCGACGCCAATGGCAACCTGATAGCCAACGCGCCGCACATGCCTGTACACCTGGGCTCGATGGGCGAGAGCGTGAAGGCGGTCATCGCCGCAAACCACGGGCGCATGGCACCGGGCGACGCCTGGATGCTCAACGATCCGTACGCCGGCGGCACCCATCTGCCCGACATCACGGTCATCACGCCGGTGTTCGACGCGCAAAACCGCAACATCCTGTTCTATACCGGTTCGCGCGGCCATCACGCCGATGTCGGCGGCATCACCCCGGGCTCCATGCCGCCAGACAGCCGGCACATAGACGATGAAGGCGTGCTGATTTCGAATTTCCTGCTGGTGCAGAATGGACGGCTGCGCGAAGCCGAAACGCGCGCACTGTTTGCCAGCACGCCCCACCCGGCGCGCAACATCGACCAGAACATCGCCGACCTGCGCGCCATGATCGCCGCCAATCGCAAAGGCGCCGCCGAACTGGGACGCATGGTCAGCCACTTCGGTCTCGATGTGGTGCGCGCCTACATGCGGCATGTGCAGGACAATGCGGAGACCGCGGTACGCCGGGTCATCAGCCATCTGCACAATGGCGAATTCAGTTATGAAATGGATCACGGCGCCACCATCCGCGTCGCCATCCGCGTCGATGCCGCCGCACGCAGCGCCGTCATCGATTTCAGCGGCACCTCGCCGCAGGGCGCAGACAATTTCAACGCACCGCTGGCAGTAACCATGGCCGCGGTGCTCTACGTATTCCGCTCGCTGGTTAACGACGATATTCCATTAAACTCCGGCTGCCTGCGGCCGCTGAAGGTCATCGTGCCGGAGGGCTCCCTGCTCAACCCGCACCATCCGGCCGCAGTCGTTGCCGGCAATGTCGAGACTTCGCAATGCGTGACCGACGCGCTCTACGGCGCGCTCGGCGTAATGAGTGCGTCCCAGGGCACGATGAACAACTTCACGTTCGGCAATGCACGCTATCAGTATTATGAAACCGTCGCCGGCGGTTCCGGTGCAGGCGTGTTGACCGGCGACCAAGGTGAGACCCGGGGGTTTGACGGCACGGCCTGCGTACAGACTCACATGACCAATTCCCGTCTCACCGACCCCGAGGTACTGGAATGGCGCTATCCGGTGCGCATCGACAGTTTCGCCATCCGCCACGGCAGTGGCGGTGCCGGGCGCTGGCGCGGCGGTGATGGCGCCATACGTCACGTGCGTTTCCTCGAGCCCATGACCGCGGCGATACTTTCCGGCCATCGTCGGGTGCCACCCTACGGCATGGCAGACGGCCTGCCCGGCGCTGTGGGCCGCAATGCCGTGGCACGCGCCGATGGCCGGGTCATCGAACTTGGTGCCTGCGCCAGTGTGGAAATGAACGCCGGAGATGTGTTCATCATCGAAACTCCGGGCGGCGGCGGCTACGGAACGGTAGAATAAGAAAAAATATATTTCACCTGAGGAGAGCGCCCGTGCGCCACATCAAGTTCATCGCAACCCTGCTCGGTTGTGCTTGTGCAGCGCAGACCGTCCTGGCACAGAATTTCCCGGTCAAACCGATACGCATCGTCGTGCCGTTTTCCGCGGGCGGCCCCGCGGACATCACGACACGCAATATCGCACCGCGGCTGACCGAATTGCTCGGCCAGACTATCATCGTCGACAATCGTGCCGGAGCCAACGGCAGCATCGGCGCCGATAACGTAATCCGCTCGCCCGCCGATGGCTACACCATGCTGATGGCAACCGCGAGCGTGGCTGCGATCAACATGGTGACCTACGCCAAGCCGCCCTACGACACGCTGCGCGACCTGCAGCCGTTGAGCCCGGTGATGACCACAGCGAGCCTGATCGTGCTCCATCCCTCACTGCCGGTAAAAACACTGAAGGAATTCGTGGCACTGGCCAAAGCGCGTCCCAACCAGATCGCCTTCGGGTCGGCCGGCATCGGTGGCACGCTGCACCTGGGGCTGGAGATGCTGATGAAGGAGGCCCAGGTCAAGATCACGCATGTACCGTACAAAGGTGCGGCCCCTGCGGTCAGCGATGTGATCGCCGGGCAGATTACCGGCATGTTCGTGGATTTGCCGGTAATCTCACCCTACGTCAAGAATGGCCGGGTGCGCGCACTGGCCGTAGCCAGCGCCAAGCGCTCGCCGTATTTCCCGGACGTACCCACAGCAAGGGAGGCCGGATATCCCAACGTCGAAATGACTAACTATTACGGACTGCTGGCACCGGCAAAAACGCCGCGGGACATTATTGCCAAACTGCACGACGCCATCGTCAAGACCGTACAAACGCCCGCCGTGCACGAAAAGCTCGTCGCAGTCGGCGCCGATCCCGTAACGATGTCGACCGAAGAATTCACGCGCTTCATCCGTGCCGACATCGAGAAGTGGGGCAAGCTGGTGAAATCCGCCGGCATCCAGGTAGAGCGATAGAATGCGTTTAAAATCAATTACTTATAAACTATTCCTCGGTTACACTCTTGGAATTGCCCTGACGCTGCCCGCACACGCGCAGACCTACCCGAACAAGCCCCTACGCGTGGTCGTGCCGTACGCGCCCGGCGGCCCCACCGATATTCTCACCCGCGCCGTCGGCCAGCACCTGACTGAGACCTGGGGCCAGCAGGTCATACTCGATAACCGCCCCGGCAACAGTGGCCATGTCGGCACCGCCTATGCGGCGAAACAACCTGCCGACGGTTATAACTTGAACATGGTCGGCATCTCGTTCAGTGTCGCACCCAGCCTGGGCGGCAGGACCGGTTACGACGCTCAGCGTGATTTCGCACCCGTCAGCCTGATTGCCGGCGTCAACAATGTGATGGTGGTGCATCCGTCGTTGCCGGTGAAAAACGTCAAGAGCTTCATCGCGCTGGCGCGTCAACAACCCGGCGCACTCACCTACGCTTCAGGCGGCCCCGGTGGCGCCCAGCATCTGGCTGGCGAATATTTTTCGTATCTGGCCAAGATCAATATGGTGCATGTGCCGTACAAGGGTGCTGCACCCAGCGTGACCGCATTGATCAGCGGTGAAGTCGTCATCGGTTTTGCCGACATGCTGATCAGCGCACCGCACGTGAAATCCGGCCGTTTGCGCGGACTGGCTGTGACCGGCGCCACACGTTCCGCTGCACTGCCGGATCTGCCCACGGTGGCCGAGTCCGGACTGCCCGGCTACGCCGTCACCGTCTGGTTTGGCATGCTGGCGCCGGCAAAAACACCGGCAGAAATCATCAGCCGCCTGCAGGCCGAAATCGCGCGGGGTTTGAAAACACCCGCAGTACGTGAACGGCTCACCGCCATGGGCGCCGAACCGTCAGGCAATACGCCGGAAGAATTTGCCGGGTTCCTGCGCAGCGAAATTGCGAAATGGAGCAAGGTCGTCAAAGCGGCCGGACTGGACAAGCATTAATCATCATTTACCAACAACAGCAGGCAATCAATGGCCCGTGTACCGCTGATCGGCGAAGAACGCCGTGATCTCTCCCCTTTTATCGAGCGCGTTAAAACCGAACGCGGCAAACTGATCAATCTCTACCGGGTGCTGCTCAACAGCCCGGTTATTGCCGAGGGCTGGCTCAATTTCAACAGCGTCGTGCGCTATAAAACCAAACTGGATGCCGCACTGCGCGAAATGATCATCCTCCGCGTCTCGCTGCTCAATGGCGCGGATTACCAGGTGCGCATCCACGGCGCCTCGCATGCCCTGAAAGCCGGACTGACAGCAGATCAGATCGCCGCGCTTGCCAGCTGGCGGGACAGCACTCTCTTCACACCGGCACAGCGCGCTGCGCTGGCCTGGACTGATGCAATGACCAGGGAAATCGAAGTGCCCGATGCACTGCACGCCGAATTGAAGCAGCATTTCGATGACCAGGCTGTCGTCGAGATCACCGTGCTGGCTGGCGCCTACAACATGCATACCCGGGTCGCACGCGCGCTGCGCATCGAATCCGAACCGGGTCAGGCATAACCATGGGCAGAACCCGTGTGGTCGTCGAGGACGATCCATTCCTGCGCCTCATCGGCGTCGTACTGGATCCTGCGACCGATGCAGAACGGATTGCTGCGTTTGCCGATTTCTTTGCGCATGACCTGCCGGACTTCGACGGCTGGCTGCTACAGTTGCGCCGCCGATTGCCCCGGCTCTTTCCGGCGGAAGTAATCCTGGTCGACAGCACCGACACCATGCGTGCCGCACTGGGTGATGCCACATTGGCAGTCACCGAATCGCTGCCGTTCGGCACCGCGGAACTTGCCGCCGCGCCGCAGCTCCGTGCTGTACAAAAATACGGCACCATCACCGGACAAATAGACAGCAAGGCCTGTGCAGCCCGCAACGTTGCGGTGCTGACGCTGCGCCGTCGCGCCAATATTGCCTGTGCCGAGCACGCGTTCGCCCTGATGCTCGGGCTGTCGCGCCGCCTCCAGCGCATCAGCAACCGCATCAGCATTGCATCACTTGAAGCGGCAGGATTTGCACCGCGCCTCTACGACCGCCGCCATACCGCGAATTCGAACTGGGCACGCGTACCCGGCATCAGCCTGCTCGATGGCACAACGCTGGGCATCGTCGGCATGGGCGAGATCGGTCGTGAAGTGGCCACCCGTGCCGCGGCTTTCGGCATGTCCCTGCTATATCACCAGCGCACGCCGCTGGCCGCCCCTGATGCGGCGCGTATCCCGGCGCATTATTCCGACCTCGACACGCTGCTGGAAACCAGCGACTGGGTTGTCATCTGCCTGCCCGGCAACACCAGCACCCGCCATCTTTTCAACAATGTGCGCCTCGCCCGGATGAAACCCGGTGCGCGCCTGATCAATATTTCGCGGGCCGAGATCGTGGAACGCAGTGCTCTGATCGCCACCCTGCGCTCGGGACGCCTCGGCGGGTTCGGCCTTGATCCTCTGTATGAAGCGCCTGGCCGTGATGATGATGAGCTGCTGCAGTTTGAAAACGTACTGATCACGCCGCATATTGCTGCGCAGCCGCGCTTTAACGCGCTCGATGATATTTCTGATCTTATAATTGGCCTCGAGGAGAAACTAAAATGAGAATAACCGTTATAACCACTGCGCTGGGCATCGCCGTACTGTTTACGACGGCCACAGCTTTTGCCGCAGACCCGTGGCCCAATCGCCCCATACGCCTGATTGCCCCCTTCCCCGCCGGCAGTTCCGTGGACGCCGCAGCACGGGTCATCACGCCACGCGTCGCCGATGCGCTGGGTCAGTCCATCGTCATCGACAACCGTGCCGGTGCCAGCGGCGCCATTGGGGTGGAAGTTGGAGCACGCGCCGCGCCCGACGGCTATACGCTGACCGGCGGCACCACCAGCACCCACGCACTCGCCAAAGTGCTGAATCCACACCTCGGTTATGACCCGCAGCGCGACTTTGTACCGGTCACGCTGATCGGCCATCTGCCGTACATACTCGCCGTGCACCCCGCGGTGGCCGCCAACAACCTGCAGGAATTCATAGCCCTGGCGCGCGCCAAACCTGGACAGTTGCGTTACACCACCGTCGGCAACGCCAGCATGGCGCGCCTGGGCGGAGAACTGCTGTCGACGCTGACGGGAATCCAGCTCATACCCGTCGCTTACAAGAGTTCCGCGCAATCGGTGATCGACACCATCGGCGGCCGCATTGAACTGCAGTTCGGCACGATGGCGCCGGTATTGCCGCATGTGCGTGCCGGCAGGT
>JBBKXO010000115.1:0-14016 GCA_037969525.1 Burkholderiales bacterium
GTATATAGGGCCGCAGAAAAACCTGTATACCGGCGAGAGCTATGAATTCACGGCTGCACACGTGGCTGAACTGCGTGCGCTGGAGGTGGAGAGCATCGCTCCCGATCGCTATCTGCTGATTACGGCGAGCGGCGACGAAGTGCTCGACTATCGCGCCGGGGTCAGGCGCTACGCCGGCTGCGAGCAGATCATCGAAAAAGGAAGTGATCACGGCTTTCATGGTTTTGACGGCCATCTCGAACCGCTGATCGCGTTCTGGCAGCGCGGACGCGTATAATTCCACGGCCATCCTGCAGCGCGGGGCGAGTACTCGCGATCCCCGGCATTCCTCCTGATTTCCCCTCCTGATTTCCCCTCCAGATGAATGTTTTTTACGAAGAAGACGGCGAGTTCAAGGTCGGCATCGTGCTTGCCGACAACGATACGTCGCTGCAGGTCGAGGCGCCGCATGGCAAGCGCTCCAAGGTCAAGGCCGCCGCCGTGCTGTTGCGCTTCGAGGCGCCTGCGCACACCACGTTCATGAGCGAAGCGCAGGACCAGGCTGATGCCATCGACATCGATTTTCTGTGGCAATGCTGCGGACCCGATGAGTTCTCCTACGATGCGCTGACCCGCGACTACTACGGGCACGCGCCGGATGCGCTGGAGTCCGCCGGCGTGCTGATGCGCCTGCACGGCGCGCCCATGTACTTTTACAAGAAGGGTCGCGGCCGCTACAAGGCGGCGCCCGCAGATTCGTTGAAGGCGGCGCTGGCCAGCGTAGAGCGCAAGCGGCTGCAGTCGCTGGCCAAGGCCGAGTATGTTGCAGAACTGGCCACGGGAAGTTTGCCGGCAGCGTTCCAGCCGGTGCTTGATCAGTTGCTGTACAAGCCCGACAAGAACAGCATTGAGTGGAAGGCGCTGGACGAAGCCGCTGCGCTGGCGAAACTCTCCCCCGTGCGGCTGCTGGAACGCTGTGGCGCACTGGCGGATACCCATGCCTATCACCTCAACCGGTTCCTGTTCGAGCATTTCCCGCAGGGCGCCGGTTTTCCGGAGTTGCCAGCTGGTACCGTACCCGCCGATCTGCCGGTGGCCGAGGTGCAGGCCTACAGCATCGATGACGCCGATACCACTGAAATCGACGATGCCTTTTCGCTGCAGGATTTGCCGGGTGGCATACGGCGCCTGGGCATACACATCGCCGCGCCGGCACTGGGCATCACGCCGGACTCAGCGCAGGAGGCGGTGGCCCGCGAACGGCTTTCTACGGTGTATTTTCCCGGCGGCAAGATCACCATGCTGCCGGATGCCGTTGTGGCGGCCTACACCCTCGCGGCAGGGCGTGTCTGTCCGGCGCTGTCGATATATTTCGATATTGCTTCGGACTTTTCCATACGCGCCCATGAAACCCGGGTTGAGAGCATCCCCATCGCCGACAACCTGCGGCATGACACACTGGAACCGGTATTCAATGCTGCAGCACTGGCGGGCGGTGTCATTGCGCATCCGCAGGGCGCCGCTCTGGCGTGGTTGTGGGAGTTTTCAGGCAGCCGGCTAGTCGCGCGCAAGGGCGAAACGCCGCAGCAGGAAGATCGCCCCGAGTTCGTGTTTCGCGTCGTCAATGATCGCGTCACCGTCACCCATCGCCAGCGCGGCACACCGATAGACCGGGTGGTTGCGGAATTGATGATCCTCGCCAACAGCACCTGGGCCGCTGATCTGCATGCCGGCGGTCTGCCTGCGCTGTACCGCGTGCAGAACGGCGGCAAGGTGCGCACCAGCACGGCGGCCGGCCCCCACGCCGGACTGGGGGTCAACCAGTACATGTGGGCAAGCTCGCCGCTGCGGCGCTATTCGGACCTGGTCAATCAACGGCAATTGATTGCGCAGGCGCGTGGTGAACCACCCGTTTACAGCGCGAAGGACGCGACGCTGCTGGCGGCGATGAGTGACTTTGAAGCAGCCTACGAAACTTACGGGGAATATCAGCGGACCATGGAGCGCTACTGGAGTCTGCGCTGGCTGCTGCAGGAAAAAACGGCTGCAGTCACGGCCGTCGTATTGCGCGAAAATCTGGTGCGTTTGGATCAATTGCCGGTCACCCAGCGAGTGTCGTCATTGCCCGGGGTGGCGCCCGGCGCGCGGGTGGAGCTTGCTGTCGGGGCGGTTGATTTGCTGGAACTGACCTTACATCTGGACTTCAAAACCCTGGTCGATCCGGCAATAAGTCAGTGATTGCTGACATCAGCACAACATCTAGAGTTTGCGTTAAGCAAAACACATAATATGTTGATAATTAAAGTTTTTATTGCTATTTTTGGGAGCTTGTCTAGAATATCCCCATGAGTCTCAAACCGGCCACTAACGTCGTGCAGCTGCCGCGTCGCGCAAGTCATCCGCACCGCGGCTCGTGGGCGGTTGCGGTGGACAAGCTGGACGCAAGAGTCGCCGAACTGGAGCGGCGTATTGCCGACTTTGACCGGCGCTATGCGCAGATGACTGTGCGCAAGCGCTTTGGAGCCGCCAGCGCTTTGTCGTTGCTGGTGCACGCTTTCATCATATTCGGGTTGTCCTTCACGGTGCCTGATCTGCGCGCCCTGCAGAACGCGACGCCACCGCTGGAAGTGGTGCTGGTCAACACCAAGTCAAAGGTGAAGCCGCACAAAGCCGATGCATTGGCACAACATAACCTTGATGGCGGTGGCAACACTGATGCCAAGCAGCGTGCGAAGAGTCCGCTGCCGGCGATTACCCAGGACAAGCAGACGACCGAGCTCCAGCTTGCCCAGAAGCGGGTCACGGAGCTGGAACGGGAGACGCGGCAATTGCTGGTCCGCGCGGGCGCAAACACCCAGGTTGAAAGTGCGCCGACCAAACCGGAGACGCAGCCCGCACCCGACAAGGCGCGGCCGGTGGATACCACGGCATTGATGCAGCGCAGTCTGGAGATTGCGCGGCTGGAAGCACAAATCAGCAAGGACTGGAACAGTTATCAGGAACGTCCGCGCCGCAAATTCATAGGCGCGCGTGCCCAGGAGTACCGGTTTGCCCGCTATGTCGAGGACTGGCGGCAGAAAATCGAGCGTATCGGCGAACTGAATTATCCCCAGGCGGCGCGCGACAAACGCATCTACGGCACGCTGGTGGCCACCGTATCGATCAAGGCCAACGGCAGCCTGGAGCGCGTGCAGATTGACCGCTCCTCCGGCCACCAGTTGCTGGATGATGCCACGGTACGCATCGTGACCATGGCCGCGCCCTATTCGGCATTTCCGGAAAATATCGCGCGCGATACCGACATTCTGCATATCACGCGAACCTGGACGTTTACACGGGCGGACCAGTTCGTCAGCCAGTGAGCGATCCGCAGTGAGTGATCGATACGCAGTCATTGGCAACCCCGTTGCGCACAGCAAATCGCCGCAGATTCATGCGGAATTTGCACGCCAGACGGGGCAGGACATTTCCTACGACAAATTGCTGGCGCCGCTGGATGATTTTGCGGCAACTGCACAGCAATTCTTTGACAGCGGTGGCAAGGGGCTGAATATCACGGTGCCATTCAAACAAGATGCGTGGCATCTGGTGACCGCGCATGCGGGTGATGCATTTGACGCCGAGGCCGTGAATACCATCAAGTTCGCGAACGGCAAGCTTGTTGGCCACAACACTGATGGCAAAGGGCTGGTAACCGATATCAGACAAAACCTCGGGTTCGAGATCACCGGCAAACGCGTGTTGTTGATGGGCACGGGTGGTGCTGCGTATGGCGTGATGTTTCCGTTGCTGCGCGAGAATCAATCGCTGACGCTTGCCTACCGGACGCTTGAGAAGGCGCAAAGACTGGTGAAGACAGTCGAGAACCATCAGGGTGTGACAGTCACTGGTCTCGAAGCAAAGCCGTACGACGGACTTGCGGGCGACCAGTTTGATATTGTGATCAACGCCACGTCGGCTGGGCTCAGTGGCGAGAGGCTGTCGCTACCCGAAGGCATTTTTGCAGCAGGGGCACTGGCCTATGACATGGTTTACGGGCGGGACACACCATTCCTGCAATTTGCGCGTGCACATGGGGCGCATCCGGTAGACGGCTTGGGCATGCTGGTGGAGCAGGCTGCAGAATCTTTTTTCATCTGGCGCGGTGTACGGCCGCAGACGGCGCCGGTCATCGAAAAACTCCGCAGCCAGATGTGAAATCTGAGTAACATCCAGCGGTTGTCGGAGCTATTTTGCCACTTACAATTTACGTTTCAGCATGTTGAGACTCATACTGCGCTGGACCTGGCGAACCTTATTGCTGGTGCTGATTGCCCTGGCTGCGGTGCAATTCTGGTTCGTGGTCCATGTCTGGTACTGGGCCGGCAACAATCCGGAATCGACCGCCTTCATGCGGGCGCGGCTGGAAATTTTGCAGGAAGACAACCCGCGTGCGCGGCTCCGGCAGCAGTGGGTTCCTTATAACCGCATTTCCACCCATCTGAAACGTGCCGTGGTCGTTGCGGAGGATGCCAAATTCATGACGCATGACGGATTTGACTGGGAAGGCATCCAGAATGCCTATGAGAGGAATCTGCGCGAAGGTGAAATCGTTGCTGGCGGTTCGACCATTACCCAGCAACTGGCGAAAAACCTGTTTTTTTCGGGTGAGCGTGCGTGGTGGCGCAAGGCACAGGAAGCCGCCATTGCGATGATGCTGGAAACCATCATGAGCAAGCGGCGCATCCTGGAAATCTACCTGAATGTGATTGAATGGGGCGATGGCGTGTTCGGAGCGGAAGCGGCGGCACGCCATCACTACGGCGCCAGCGCAGCGCAACTGGATGCCTGGCAGGCGGCGCGTCTTGCCGCCATCGTGCCGAGCCCGCGGCGTTATGGACCGGCCAGCAATACCGCCTACCTGCAACGTCGCACGCAGATCATACTGGCACGCATGAACGCGGTGCAGGTGCCCTGACGCGAGTAATGCTGGTGATTTTCCCCGGAAATCAGGACGTTGTGCGCGGCTGCAGGGCAAGACAGGCGCGGAGCTCGGAGTCCACCTTGTATCGCACGCACGATTCAGTTGACCATGGCTGTGCGCCGGCATAATCTGCCGGTCGGCGTGTCGCATCACGTTTAGCTGCGCGTGCCGTAACGCGGCGTTCGACTGCGGGACTTCCAACAATATCGAGGGGATCAGTCACTGTGCAGCAAGCGCATGGTGTTGCGAGGTTCTGATTAAACGCTGAGGAGTGGCCATGATTCAACTGAATATCAATGGACGTTCGCATCAGGTCGATGTCGAACCCAATACCCCGCTGCTGTGGGCGATCCGCGAACAGGTGGGATTGACCGGAACCAAATATGGCTGCGGGGTCGCACAATGCGGTGCCTGCACGGTGCACATGGACGGCGCTGCCGTACGTTCGTGCGTAATTCCCGCCAGCGCGGCAGTGGGCAAGAAAATCACCACCATTGAAGGTCTGGCCAAAGGTAGCGTTTTGCACAAGGTGCAAAAGGCCTGGGTGGACCACGATGTGCCGCAATGCGGTTATTGCCAAACCGGCATGGTCATGGCGGTGGCGGCGCTGTTACAGGACAAGCCGCGGCCCACCGATGCCGATATTGATGCCACCATTACCAACATTTGTCGTTGTGGCACCTTCCAGCAGGTGCGCGAAGCGATACACGCCGCGGCAAAAGCATAGGGGAAATCATGGACCAATCACTTAATTTGAGCCGTCGTGAATTCCTGATCAGTACCGCTGCTGTCGGCGGTGGGCTGGCCCTCGGTCTGCAACTGCCGTTTGGCGTGAATGCTGCGATTGCCGCCGACGTTGTTCCCGAAGTGAATGCCTGGGTTGTGATTCGCCCGGACGATACCGTCGTTATTCGTGTTGCACGTTCCGAAATGGGGCAGGGCACCATTACCGGTCTCGCGCAGCTGGTGGCCGAGGAACTCGAATGCGACTGGTCCAAGGTCAGCACGGAGTATCCGACGCCGGGCCAGAATCTCAAGCGCAATCGCGTCTGGGGTGCATTTTCCACCGGCGGCAGTCGCGGCATCCGTACTTCGCATGAATACGTGCGGCAAGGTGGCGCGGTCGCCCGCATGATGCTGGTGCAGGCGGCGGCGAATCAGTGGAAAGTTGCAGCCTCCGAATGCAGCACGGCCGACAGTGTCATTACCCACCAGCCGACCGGGCGCACCGTGACCTACGGCAAGGTCGCAAATGCCGCCGGCAAACTGCCGGCTCCGGACGTAAAGGGCATCAAGCTCAAGGATCCGAAAGACTGGAAGATTGCCGGCAAGTCGATGAAGCGCTTTGGCGCCGCCGAAAAAGTGACCGGCCGCCAAGTCTATGGGTTTGATCTTAAGCTGCCGGGCATGGTGAACGCGGCAATCATGGAATGCCCGGTCTTTGGCGGCAAACTGAAGGGCTTCGACGCCGCCAAGGTGTCGGGTATGAAAGGCGTCAAAAAAGTGCTGCGAGTCGGCGATACCGCGGTCGCCGTAGTTGCGGATACCTGGTGGCATGCCAAGACCGCGCTCGACGCGTTGCCGATTGATTGGGACCTGGGCGCAAACGCCAAAGTGTCAAGTGCGTCAATTGCTGCTGATCTGAAGGCCGGTCTGACCGCGTCACAGGCTTTTGTCGGCAACAAGAGCGGCGACATCAAGACAGCGCTTGCTGGCGCCGCCCGGACCATCGATGCGGAATATGCCTATCCGTACCAGAATCACGCCTGCATGGAGCCCATGAATGCCACGGCGCGTTATACCCCAGACAAATGCGAAGTTTGGGTGCCGACGCAGGACGGCGAGGCTTCATTCGCGGCGGTGCTGGAGGCCTCAGGGCTGCCCGCTGACAAATGTGAGGTCTACAAGCTTGACCTTGGCGGTGGTTTTGGCCGACGCGGGGCTTTCCAGGATTACGTGACCCAGGCCGTGCGAATTGCCAGGGAGATGCCAGGCACACCGGTAAAACTGCTGTGGTCGCGTGAGGAAGACATGCGCCAGGGCCGTTTCCATCCGGTGATGCAATGCAGGATGACGGGCAGCTTCGACGCCAATAACAACCTGACTGGTTTGCACATGCGGCTGTCCGGGCAGTCGATTCTGGCGTCAGTGCGTCCGGCCATCGTCGAAAAAGCCGGCGGCAAGGACCCGGCCACGTTTCAGGGGGTGGCCGAATCCGGCGAGCATTCGCTGGGTTACACTTTTCCGAACATGCTGGTGGATCACGCGATGCGCAATACGCATGTGCCGCCGGGATTCTGGCGTGGTGTCAACATCAATCAGAACGCGATTTTCCTCGAGTGCTTCATGGACGAACTTGCACATGCCGCCGGCGAAGATCCGGTGGCCTTCCGCCGCAGGTTCATGGCCAAGCACCCGCGCAACCTCGCGGTTCTGAACGCCGTGGCCGAGCGTATCGGCTGGGACAAGCCGGCACCGATGGGGCTGCATCGCGGCATTGCGCAGATGAAAGCTTTCGACAGCTTCGTCGCGGCAGCCTGTGAAATCTCGGTTGAAGGCGGCAACAAGGTCAAGGTGCATCGTATCGTCGCGGCCACTGATTCAGGCTACGCCGTCAATCCGGCTCAAATTGAGCGGCAGGTTGCCGGATCATTTGTCTACGGCCTGTCGGCCCTGTTCATGCAGGAATGCACGGTCAAAGACGGCCGCATCGAGCAGGAAAATTTTCATTCCTACAATTCGATGCGCATCGCGCAAATGCCCAGGGTCGAGTCGATCATCATGCCCGGTGGCGGTCCGATCTGGGGTGGGGTTGGCGAGCCGACGATTTGCGTGGCCGCACCGGCTGTGCTGAACGCTTTCTTCAAGGCGACGGGCAAGCGCATACGTTCAGTGCCGCTGAAGAATCACGGCATCGAAATGGTGTGACCGGACAGGCGATGGAGCCTGCTGACGTCGAGCGCGACCAGCGACGTGACTTTCTGATGACTGCCGGCCGGGTGGCCGGCGGTCTCGGCCTCGCGGCGCTTGCCGGGCAAGCATGGGCGACGCCGGAAACCATGCAGTCTGCTGTCCGGCGAGTTGCCGGTGACTCTGCGCTGCGCCGTGGCAAGGTCAGATTGTCGATTCCACCGCTGGTGGAGAACGGCAATTCAGTCGAGATCACGGTGTCGGTGGACAGTCCGATGACTGCCACGGATTACGTGAAATCCATCCACGTATTCACCGAGAAGAATCCGCTGCCTGAGGTCATCGGCGTGTCCCTCGGGCCCCGTGCCGGGCGCGCGCGCATTACCACCCGCATCCGACTGGCAGACTCGCAACAGGTTCTGGCCGTGGCCGAGCTGAGTGACGGTTCGTTCTGGTCGGACTCCGCTGACGTCATTGTGACGCTGGCGGCGTGTCTCGAATCGCTGATCTGAGGTACTGAACGCCGTGGCCAATGCCATCGTCCATGTGCCCGCGACCGCAATGCGTGGTGAGATCATAGAGATCAAGGCGCTGGTGCGGCATCCGATGGAAACGGGCTTTCGCCATACCCAGCTGGGCAAGCCGATTCCCCGCAACATCATTACGCAATTTGTTTGTACTTACGATGGCACTGAAATTCTGCGCGCAACCCTGCACCCTGCCATTACTGCGAATCCGCAGCTGGTGTTCACGACCGTGGCGACCAACAGCGGAGACATCGAGTTTCGCTGGAGCGGTGACCATGGTTTTTCGCTTACCGAGAAAGCAGCTATCGTAGTGCAACCACAATGACCGGATCCAAAGTAAATTTATTAAAAGCAACAGGTTATGGCGAACGCCTGCATCGGGTCCGCCGGCTTCCGGCAACTCCGGCGGCGCCGATGCTGAGCTGATGCGGACGGCGGTCAATGCGCGGCGGACGGGCCTTCTGATTGCGTGCATCCTCGCCGGATGCGCGGCACCGCAGCCGTTGGTATCGTATGCGGTAGTGGGGGATGCCGTACCGAATGCGCTTGTTGCAGGTCCGGCTGATCCGTTGCGGGGTCGCGCCATTATTGCCGGACGCGATGCTAATTGCCTGTTGTGCCACAGCGTTCCGGAATCCGGGCAGCAATTCATGGGCAACATCGGCCCGTCGCTTTCCGGCGTGGGCAGGCGGCTGAGTGCCGCGCAATTGAGATTGCGGATTATCGACGCCGCAGTCGTAAATCCGGAGACGGTGATGCCACCTTACTATCGCACGAATGATCTGCGAAACGTGTCCGAACAATATGCGGGAAAACCCATCCTGGACGCGCAGCAAATCGAAGATGTGGTGGCCTATTTGGGAACGCTGCGGCAGTGAGTAATCAAGGCCATGCCTGACCGCAAGTTGAGTTCCGCCCTGCGTTACAGCCTGCAGGTGCTGGTGACCTTGTGCCTGATCGCGTTTGGAACGGTCGCCATGAGTGCGGAAAGCGCAGCACATGCACCACGTTCAGGCATTGACTACGCGAGCGACGACATTCGTGCCATGCAGGCCGATGATTTCTCCAATCCCGGCATGCTTTGGGTTTCGCGCGGAGAGATGCTGTGGAACAAACCGGGCGGTGTTGGCGGGAAATCCTGCGCGACCTGCCATCAGCAGGCATTGCAGACCATGCGCGGAGTGGCAACACGTTATCCGCGCATGGACAAGTTGGTCGGCAGACTTGTCAATCTGGAAGGGCGCATCAATACCTGCCGCGAGCAACATCAGGCTGTGCCGGCGCTTACCTACGAATCCGAAGATCTGCTGGCGTTGACAGCTTACGTCGCATACCAGTCCCGTGGCCTGCCGATGGCGATCATGATAGATGACGCAAACCGCACTCGCTTCGAGAGTGGAAGGCAGACCTACATTCGGCGGCAGGGCCAAATGAATCTCGCTTGTAACCATTGCCATGACCGTAACGCCGGCCGTCGCCTGCTCGCTGAAGTCATTAGCGAAGGTCACAGCAACGCTTATCCCGCATACCGCCTGGAATGGCAGGGCCTGGGTTCACTGCATCGCCGGGTTCGCGCCTGTTATTTCGGGGTGCGCGCTGAGCGGCCCGATTTTGGCTCGGACGAATTGCTGGACCTGGAGCTTTATCTTGCTCGGCGCGCAACCGGATTGCCGGTGGAAACGCCGGGAGTCAGGCGCTAGCGCAGTCCGTTGTTGATGCGGGTCAATGCCGCCGAGCCGGGACACAGCTCGCGGGTGCCCAGTTGGTTCAGGGGCGTGTCCACGGTCTTGATGTATTGGTGCAGGTCGGCGGCTTCCGGGGACAGGTACAGCAGGCCGGTGACGATTTCGCCTTCCGCAGCGCGTTCCTGCACATGGTTCATCGCCTTGATGCGGTCGGTCGGATCGTAATCGGGCGCGAGTTTGCGCAACTTGAGCATGGAGCCGTCGTGCTGGGCGATGCTGATGACTTCACCTGGCGCGTAATCCGCGGTGATTTCGTCACGGCTTTCAATGAAATCAAGGTAATTGACCGCGGCATTGTGTTGGCGCACGTAATCGTAGGATTTGGTCGAGCCTTCGTGGTTGTTGAAGGCCACGCAGGGCGAAATGATGTCGATGAACGACGGCCCCGGGTGCCGGATCGCCGCCTTGATCAACGGCACCAGCTGCTTCTTGTCTCCGGAGAATGCGCGTGCAACGAAGGTCGCGCGCAGCAGCAACGCCATGCCGACGAGATCGACGGCCTCATCAGGATTGATGACGCCGCGCTTGGATTTTGAACCCTTGGTGGCGGTGGCTGAAAACTGGCCCTTGGTCAGACCGTAGACGCCGTTGTTTTCAACGATATAGACCATGTTGACGCCGCGGCGTATGCAATGTGCAAACTGGCCGAGGCCGATCGAGGCCGAGTCACCGTCGCCGGATACACCCAGGTACAGCAGATCGCGGTTGGCGAGGTTGGCGCCGGTCAGTACCGACGGCATGCGGCCGTGCACGCTGTTGAAGCCGTGCGAATTGCCGAGGAAATAATCCGGGGTTTTGGACGAGCAGCCGATGCCGGAGAGCTTGGCAACGCGATGCGGCTGGATGTCGAGCTCCCAGCAGGCCTGGATGATGGAGGCCGAGATCGAGTCGTGGCCGCAGCCGGCGCACAGCGTCGAAATCTTGCCTTCGTAGTCGCGCCGGGTGTAGCCCGTGGCGTTCAGCGGCAGCGAGGGATGGTGTAGTTTGGGCTTGGCGAGATAGGTCATGGTGAGGGTATGAGCGGGATGAGCGGGTATAAGCGCTAGGATGCTTTTTTCAGCGGCACGATGTTGCGTGCGCCGGCATGCTGTGAAATCTGATCAACGATGAAGCGTGCGGTGATTGGCGTGCCGTCATAGTGCAGCACCGAAATCAGCCGCGACGGATTGACCTTGCCGTCGTTGACCAGCAGGGTTTTCAGCTGTGCGTCGCGATTCTGTTCGATGACAAACACCCAGGAATGCGAGCGCACGAAATCATTGAGTTCGTC
Source organism: Burkholderiales bacterium (assembly GCA_037969525.1). Lineage (GTDB taxonomy): Bacteria > Pseudomonadota > Gammaproteobacteria > Burkholderiales > SG8-41. The sequence continues at coordinate 11,395 of JBBKXO010000115.1, forward strand.
AGCGAAGGGAAAGCCGCGTACCCGCAGCGCATTGACGTGAATTTCTTTCTCGGCAAGCACATCCAGCGCCTCCTCCATCGCCGGGCTGGTCGAACCGTAGAATATTGCGCCGAAGCGGGCCGGCTTCTCCGCCGGATACAGCAGTGGCTTGGGCACCAGCGATTTGGCCGTTTCAAATTTGCGCATCAGGCGCTGCATGTTGTCGACATAGTCGGGGCCGGCTTCGGAATATTGCGCATAGCGGTTCTTGGTCGTGCCCCGGGTGAAATAACCACCCTTGGTCGGATGCGTGCCGGGATAAGTGCGGAAGGGTATGCCGTCGCCGTCCACATCGAGGTAGCGGCCGAAATCGGCGCCCGCCTCCAGCCTTTCGTAAGTCATCACTTTGCCGCGGTCGTATTCCTTGCTGTCGTCCCACGCGAAGGGCCGGCACAACCGGGTATTCATGCCGATGTCGAGGTCAGTCATCACGAATACCGGTGTCTGCAGGCGTTCGGCGATGTCAAAGGCCTGCGCCGTCAGCTCAAAGCACTCGGTGGGATCTTCCGGGAACAGCAGTACATGCTTGGTATCGCCGTGCGAGGCGTAGGCGCAGGCCAGCAGGTCAGATTGCTGGGTGCGGGTCGGCATGCCTGTGGACGGGCCGCCGCGCTGCACGTCGATCAGTACGACCGGGATTTCGGCGAAATACGCCAGGCCGATGAACTCGCTCATCAGCGAAATGCCGGGGCCCGAGGTGGCGGTAAAGGCACGCGCGCCGTTCCAGCCGGCGCCGATGGCGATGCCGATCGAGGCCAGTTCATCCTCGCCCTGCACGATTGCGTATTTGTTCTTGCCGGACTCGGTGTCGACACGCAGTTTCTTGCAGTAGCTCATGAAGGCTTCGGCGAGGGATGACGAAGGGGTGATCGGGTACCAGGCGCAGACCGAGGCGCCGCCATAAACCGCACCCAGTGCCGCCGCGCTGTTGCCGTCGATGAAAATCCGGTCGCCGACATTGTCCGAGCGTTGCAGGCGGATGCCCAGCGGGCAGGTCACGTGCTTCAGCGCGTAGTCACGGCCGAGGTGCAATGCCTTCAGGTTGGGCTGGAGCAGCGCCTCCTTGCCCTTGTACTGCTCCGAGAACAGTTTTTCGATTTCCTTGTGGTCGAGGTCGAGCAATGCCGACAGGGCGCCGACATAAATGATGTTCTTGAACAGCTGGCGCTGGCGCGGATCGCTGTAGGTCGCGTTGCAGATTTCGGTCAGTGGCATGCCGATTGCCGTGACATCGTCGCGGAATTTGCTGAGTGGCATCGGCTTGGAGCTGTCGTAGAACAGGTAGCCGCCGGACTCGATTTCCCTGAGATCGCTGTCCCAGGTCTGCGGGTTCATGGAGACCATCAGGTCGACGCCGCCGCGGCGGCCCTGGTAGCCCTCTTCATTGACCCGTACCTCGTACCAGGTTGGCAGCCCCTGGATGTTCGACGGGAATATATTGCGCGGGCTGACCGGCACGCCCATGCGCAGGATGGCGCGCGCGAACAGTTCGTTGGCCGAGGCGGAACCCGAGCCGTTGACGTTGGCGAACTTGACGACAAAATTATTGATCGCAGTGATGGGTTTCATGGCGTGCCGTCCTCAGGCGGCTTTGCGTTGCGGCTTGCGGCAACCGGGTCCGGCATTGGTCATTTCCACCAGGTATTTCTGCATGTCCCAGGCGCCGGTGGGGCAGCGCTCGGCGCACAATCCGCAGTGCAGACAGACGTCCTCGTCCTTGGCCATGATGCGGCCGGTCATGCGCAGTGAATCCGACACATACAGATCCTGGTCGGGATGCAGCGAAGGCGCGGTAAGCTGCTTGCGCAGGACGTCTTCATCGGCATTTGGCGTGAAGGTGATGCAATCCATCGGGCAGATGTCGACGCAGGCGTCGCATTCGATGCACAGCCGCGGCGCGAACACCGTCTGCACGTCGCAGTTGAGGCAGCGCTGGGCCTCGGCAAAACCGGTCTTGGCGTCGAAGCCCAGTTCGACCTCGACCTTGATGTCTTTCAGTGTCAGCTTCTGGTCCTGCCACGGCACCTTGTTGCGCAGTGCCGCGGAAATATCATTGTCGTAGCTCCACTCATGGATGCCCATTTTCTGGGATATCACGACGACCGCGGGCAGCGGCCGTTCCTTGACATCTTCACCGTTGAGCATCTTGTCGATGGACACGGCGACTTCATGACCATGGGCGACCGCCCAGATAATGTTTTTCGGACCGAATGCCGAGTCGCCGCCGAAAAACACTTTCGGATTGGTCGACTGCATGGTGATCTTGTCAACTGCCGGCATCTGCCACTTGTCGAACTCGATGCCGATGTCGCGCTCTATCCACGGGAAGGCGTTTTCCTGGCCGATGGCGACCAGCACGTCGTCACAGGGCACATGCTCGTCCGGCTCGCCAGTGGGCACCAGTTTGCGCCGCCGCTTCTCACCTTCACCCTCGTAGACCGCCTTGACCTTTTCGAACACCATGCCGGTGAGCTTGCCGCTTTCAACCGTGCACGATTTGGGCACCATGAAATTCAGGATCGGAATGCCTTCTTCGGTGGCGTCTTCCTTTTCCCACGGGCTGGCTTTCATTTCTTCGTAGCC
>JBBKXO010000116.1:0-5651 GCA_037969525.1 Burkholderiales bacterium
AACATCGACACCACGCCGAGAATTTCGACGATCTGTCCTTCGTTCCAGTGCTGCTTCATGCGTGTGAACAGCGCGTCGTCCACATCATTGGGCTGGGAAGCCGCGGCAATGGAGAAATCCAGCGCAACGCGCTCCGCCTCGGTGTACAGCGGACTCGTCCGGTATTCCCAGACGGCATCGAATTTCTTCTCATCTATGCCCAGCCGGAGCGCCGCCCCGGCAGTGTGGGCCATTCAATAATGGCAGCCATGGGCCTTGCTCGCGACATAGGCCAGCAGGCGTTTAAAGGCAACGGTGACTTCGCCCTGGGGATCCCATACTGCTGCAGCGAGTCCGGCCAGCGCTTTCACCAGCTTGGGCTTGCGTTGCATGATCAACACGCTGTTGGGGACGAAGCCCAGTGATTTTTCGTACGCTTTCCACGAATCCGCCAATTCAGGCACTGCATCCAGCGGCAGCGGTTCAAGTCGGGCCATGTCATCTCCTCGGTGTATGTTGCAAGAATTGTTGCAGGAATTATAACGCCCGCTGGCGACCAGGATTTCCCGCAGGCATCGCAGTCTATAATCAAGCTTCCACCGCAACGCGATTGACGACCATGATGTTGAAACTGCTGAAGTGCACCGGCATCATCACCGCCACGCTGGTGCTCGCGTCCTGCGCCGTCACCCTGGACAAACCGATCCCGCTGCCCACAGGATTGTGGGAGATGACGACATCGAGTTTTCTGGACATCGGCCGCATGCCCGGAATGCCGCGGGCAACGCTGCAGATCCGCGACGGACGTGTTTCGGCATTCAGCGGCTGCAACACGGCACAGGCCGATGTGCAATCGGTCGACGGGAAAATGCAGATCGGTCCGCTGGCGACCACCCGTCGCGCCTGTCCTGAACCAATGGGTACTTTTGAAGCCCGCATGTTCAAGCTGTTGCGCGAGCATCCTTATTTCCGCACCGAAGGCGACGCGCTGATACTCGCCGCGGGTGAACTCAGCGCGCGTTTCCGCCGCGTTGCCGACCCACCGCCTGCGGCAAAACCCCAGTCATGATTATCCTGCAGGCACATACCAAGGATCTCGGCGACGGCTTTGTGGTACGGCGACTGCTGCCAGCGGCGACGCGGCAGATGGTCGGGCCGTTCATTTTCTTTGACCACATGGGGCCCACGCGGTTTACGCCCGGCAAGGGCATTGACGTGCGGCCGCACCCGCATATCGGGTTGGCTACAGTCACCTATCTGTTCGAAGGCGCGATCATGCATCGCGACAGTCTCGGCTACGCACAACGCATCACCCCCGGCGACGTCAACTGGATGACCGCGGGCCACGGCATCGTGCATTCGGAGCGCAGCCCCGACGACGAGCGCGACCAGGCGCGCCGCCTGCACGGCATCCAGACCTGGATTGCGCTGCCGCAGGCGGACGAGCGCACCGAGCCGTCGTTCTCGCATCACCCAAAAGCCACCTTGCCGGTGGTGCAATGGCCGAATGCCGAGCTGCGCCTGATCGCGGGCGAATGCTGGGGACAGCGCTCGCCGGTCAAAATATACTCACCCATGTTCTACGGTGCGGTCACGACCCAGGGCCAGGCGAAGTTTGAATTGCCGACCGAATACGCCGAGCGCGCGATTTATGTCGTCAGCGGCGAAGTCAGCGCCGACGGGGCGTCAGTCGCACCGCACACCGTCGCCGCATTTGACGGCGGTACAGCCGTGCGCATCGAATCCACAACAGCCGCGCGCATCATGGTATTCGGTGGCGCGACCATGGACGGTGAGCGCCAAATTTCATGGAATTTCGTTGCCAGCAGCCGCGACATGATCGACGAAGCGCGCACGCGCTGGCGCGAGCAGCGTTTCCCCAAAGTACCGGGTGAAACTGAGTTCATCCCCCTGCCCGAGCGTTGATCCGCCGTGGGTTGATCAGGATCAAGCCCCGTGCCGGCCGGTACAGGCACGATACCCGTATGGCGTGGCTGTAATGCGCCGGGTTGCCCGAGGAGACAATCATGCGGAAAGTGTTGATCCCGATTGATGGTTCGGCTACGGCCATGCGCGCCGTTGATTACGTAGTGACACTGGCTGAACAAATGACCCCACCACTGGATGCGGTGCTGCTGTCCGTGGTGCCACCGGCCGGATTCGGCGACAGGTTGTTGCAGAGCAGTCCCGGCGCTCTGCGAGCGCTGCAGGAACCCGCCCTGGAAAGTGCCCGCAAGTCGATGCAACGGGCGGCGAGCGCCCTGGCCAAAGCCGGAGTGACCGTGCAGGAGCATGTGGAAATCGGCACCCCGGAAGAAATCATCAATCACTACGGCAATACCTATCATTGCGACATGATCGTCATGGGTACCCGCGGGCTGGGTTCCATGGAAGGTCTGTTGCTGGGGTCGGTTGCCACCAAGACCGTACATCTGACTGATTTACCCGTCCTGCTGGTCAAATAGCTACCCGAATCCGCTGGCAGCTGCTGCATCGCATTGCCAGCGCGCTAGAATAAGCACGTACACCTTCAGGAAAAATGGTCGTGAGTATCCCTGCACTGCGTCGCGATTACATGGGCAAGAGTCTTAACGAGGCTGATCTCGCCGGGGATCCATACGTCCAGTTTCAACGCTGGTTCGACGAAGCGGTGCGCGCGGAACTGCCGATGTTGAATGCCATGACGCTGGCTACCGTGGGCGCTGACGGTGCACCGTCAGCGCGCATCGTGCTGCTCAAGGGCGTGGATCACAACGGTTTCGTGTTCTACACCAATTACCACAGCCGCAAGGGTCGTGACCTTGCAGCAAATCCGCGCGCAGCGCTGGTGTTTTACTGGATAGAGCTGGAGCGCGAAGTGCGCATTGAAGGTGCGGTGGGAAAAGTCACCGCCGCCGAATCCGATGCATATTTCACCAGCCGCCCGCTGCCCAGCCGTCACGCGGCGATCGCATCGCCGCAAAGCGAAACGGTTGCCAACCGGGCGGCACTGGAAACGCTGTTCACTGCCGCAACCGAAACACACAGCAGCACCCCTGCCCGCCCGCCACACTGGGGCGGCTACCGCCTGCGGCCAACTACGGTCGAGTTCTGGCAGGGCCGCCCAACCGGCTGCACGACCGGCTGCTCTATGCGCTGGACGGCAAGCGCTGGACCCTTAGCCGGCTGGCACCCTGAAACCGCAGCTGATTTTTACCGAAATCCGCTACGGTTTACCGTAACGCCGCTGCCACTCGGCATCAAGTTCAGCATCAGTCTTGTAGTGCGGTACCCGGAATGTATAGCGGTACCAGTTCTGCGGGCGGAATGGACGATCTTTGGTTTCGTGTTCCCAGTACCAGTCGCCCAACTCAATGTTCTTCTGCTGGTCCAGTTCCCAATTACGCCGTGAACGCGGACTGCCGAACAGGAACAGCCGGCCATTAACGACCTTGTAGGTATTAGCGCCGATATTTGCCTTCAGCGCATAGTGCGCACCGCTGGCACAGAAACCACCGTACGCCGGCACATACTTTTGCGGTGCTGCCATGAATAATCTGCGGTGTTCCTCGCTGACAAAGCGGTAGGTCACGCCATCATGCTGCGCCTTGATCTGCGGATCGCCGCGCACCGCCTTGTCCAGCGTCTGATATGCCACCGGATCATTGCCGCGCAGCATCAGCCGTTCATCAGCGCCTTCGGACACCACATTCATGGTCGCGCAGCCGGGCAACAGTCCGATCATTGCAAGCAACAGCCCTGTGGCCAGGATTTTCCAGTTCATGGGTTACCTCCGTGGGTACATGTTACGACGCTTGCGCAACAGACACGAACCGGCGCACTGGCGAGGCGCCGCGTTATACTGGGCACCCCGCCATCCTGCAATCCCGCCATCTTGGGTTTTCCGCTCTCAGCCCGCGCCTACGAATCTTTGCTGGCGTGGTATTTCGTCTCGGTCTGGGGTTCGGGCTTCCTCGCCACCAAGTTCGGTCTGCAGCATGCGGCGCCATTTACCTTCCTGACCCTGCGTTTCGCTTTCGGCATCCTGTGCCTGATCCCGATCGTACTGATCTACAAACCACACTGGCCGGCGAACCGCAGCGAATACCGCCACATCATCATTGCCGGTTTGCTGATGCATGCAGTGCACCTGGGTGGCAGCCATTACACGCAGTACCTGGGCATGTCGGCGGGCATTACCGCCGTGCTGCTGTCTATACAACCGCTGCTGACAGCGCTGATCGCCGGGCGCTGGCTGGGCGAGCGGCTGAGTCCGCGGCAGTGGCTGGGCGTCGCCATCGGACTGGCCGGTGTCACGCTGATCGTGTGGCACAAGATCGATGTACGTGAAGCCACGCTGGGCGCGCTGATCGCGGTGTCGATATCGCTGGCCGGCGTCACCGCCGGCACGCTCTACCAGCGCGCGTTCTGCCCCGCCGTGGATCTGCGAGCGGCAGCCCTGCTGCAGTTCGTCAGCACCATCATTGTGCTGGCGCCTCTGGCATGGATCGTCGAAGGCTTTGTCGTGCGCTGGTCCTGGACACTGGCGGGCGCCATCGTGTTCCTGGTGATCGGCGCTTCCATCCTGGCAGTAAACGCCTTGCACATATTGATGCGCCGCGGTCATGCAACGAAAGTCACCAGCCTGATATACCTGACGCCAATCTTTGCCGTCGCGCTCGAACTAGCCTTGTTCGGCGTGGTGCCGACGGGGGTTTCGCTGGCGGGCATTGCCATCACCTGCCTGGGCGTGGCGATGGTGTCGTGGACACGCACGTCATCACGGGCAACGATATGAGCATCCGCTTCATACTCGTGCTGACCATCTTGCTCCACCTGAGTTTTGCCGGCAGCAGGGTTACCCTGTCGCTGTTGGCACTGCACCTGCAGGCAACACCGCTGACAGTGGGCATCCTGATTTCCCTGCTGGCCGCAGTGCCGCTGCTGTTCTCGGTAGGCTGGGGCCGCACCATAGACCGCATTGGTGTGCGCAAACCGCTGTTTATCGGCGCCGGCGCCGTACTCTGCGCCATGCTGCTGGCCGCTGCTGTCCCGCGCATCGAAATGCTGTTCGTCGTCAGCGCAATCGCTGGCAGCGGATTCATGCTGGTGCACATCTGCGTCAACCAGGTCGCCGGACTACTCGGCTCCCCGGAGCAGCGCCCGCGCAATTTCTCGCTGCTGGCGCTGGCATTTTCCACCTCCGGTTTTCTCGGACCGGTCATTTCCGGTTTCGCCATCGACCTGATCGGTCACCGGCTGACCTTTCTGCTGCTCGGCGTCAGTACCGTCGCAGCCATCGTGCTGATGCTGACCCGGCGCATCACCCTGCCCGCGCACCCCGTTGCGGCCCAGAGCCACGACGGCAAGCGGTTGATCGACCTGTTTCGCATCCACAAACTGCGGCGGGCATTCGTTGCCAGCGCCGCATTGTCTATGGCCTGGGACCTGTTCACATTCGTCACGCCGATCCACGGTACTCAGCTGGGTCTGTCCGCGTCAAAGATCGGCCTGATCCTTGGCGCATTCGGCGCGGCAATTTTCCTGGTGCGGGCGCTGCTGCCGCTGATCGTGCACCGCCTGAGCGAATGGCCGCTGCTGATCGGCGGCATGCTGGCAACCGGGGTGGCAATGACGGTTTTTCCGCTGATTGAGCAGGTGCCGCTGCTGATGGTGGTGGCATTCCTGCTGGG
>JBBKXO010000117.1:0-18004 GCA_037969525.1 Burkholderiales bacterium
TAACGCCCATCCTTGGGGCGTCGCGAGGGCTGTACGAACGCGGCTTTCCATGGTTCGGGGCCGATGGCGCGCAGAAATGTCGCGGTATGAAAAGTGCCGGCTCCGACTTCCATGTCGTACGGCTGCAGCAGCGCACAACCCTGGCGGTCCCAGAACTGGTTTAACTCCAGGATGATCTGCTGAAAGGTGTGCATGGAGGAGAGGCGTCGTTAAGCCGCGAATTTTACAGGGTTTGCGGCGCTGCGCCAAAAAGCAGGCAGGCCCCGCCACGGTTATTTCAGTGTCCGGCGACGCGCGAAAAAAGTGACGCCGATGGCGATCAGACACAGCGCCAGCGCGGCCAGATTGCCCCACCGTACATAAGGCGTGGCGCCGCGCATTCCGGCGACCGAGTGTGTCAGCACGGCCTGGGTAAATTCGGTGGCGGCGACTTCAACGATCCCCTGCGGGCTGATCACCGCGGTCATGCCGGTGTTGGTGGCACGCAGCATGTAGCGGCCGGTCTCCAGGGCGCGCATTTGTGCGATTTGCAGATGCTGTTGCGGCGCGATGGAACGGCCGAACCAGGCGACGTTGCTGACATTGATCAGCAGTGACGCCTGCGGCAGTTGGCGGATGATTTCCTCGCCGTACGCATCTTCGTAACAGATATTGACGGCGACCTGCTCGCCGGCGAGTGTCAGCGGCTGCTGATCGGCGGCGCCGCGCGCGAAATCCTGCAGTGGAATGGCCAGTTTGGAGACTAAAGCACCGAGCAGCGGACGCAGCGGAATGAATTCACCGAAAGGTACGAGATGGTTTTTGCGGTAAGCCTGGCGGTCAGCGCTGCCGACGGAAACAGCGCTGTTGTAATAGTCGCCGTTGGGCAGCCGCTCCGGCACACCGATCAGCACATCACCATTATTGCTACGCGCGTGTGCCGCCAGCGCTTCCAGGTATGCGGGGGGCACATCTCGAAGAAACAGCGGCAGTGCTGTTTCCGGCAGGATGATCAGCCGGCTGCTGCTGCTGCGGACCAGCCGCAGATAGGTCTCCAGCGTTGCCAGGAGGTGGTCTTCTCGCCATTTCAGGTCTTGTTCGATATTGCCCTGGAGCAGGCTGACGGAAATCCGCGTGCCGGTGGGTGCCGTCCATTCCACGGTCTTGAGCCCTGCGCCGGCGAGCCATACGGCCACCAGCGCCGCCGGCCATGGCCACAGCGCACGCACCAATGACTGGGGCCGCACGACAAAAATCCAGCACAGCATGCCAGCCGTCGCGAACAGCAGCAGCGTCACGCCATGCACGCCGAGTATTGGGGCATAACCGGCCAGCGGGCTGGCCGGCGCCTGAGTGTAGCCGGGGTTCAGCCACGGAAATCCAGTGAACAGCCAGCCGCGCAGCCATTCCAGCAGCGTGAATGCCGCGGGAACGAACAGCATCCAGTTCAGCGCCGGGGAAAACGGCCAGCGACGACTGCAATAACCGGCCGCGGCAGGAAACAGCGCAAGGTAGGCGCAGAACAACAGTGTAATGGCTGCGGCCAGGGGCGCCGGCATGGCGCCGAAGGTATGCAGGCTGACATAGACCCAGGACACGCCGGCGATGAACCATCCCAGCCCGAACGCAAAACCGAGCAGTGCGGCCTCGCGGGCGCCGGGTGAGCGTTGCCAAAGTACGTACAGGCCGGCGAATGTGAGCAGCGGCAGTGGAAACAGGTGGAACGGCGCGTAACCGAGTACAGTGAGTGCGCCCAGCGCTGCGGCAATGACCCGCTCGACGTTGCGGCGTGGAGGTGGCGCGGGCATCGGGCGGTGCTGACTCGGGATTTAGAAAATAAATAAAAACAATTGGAGACGGATTAAGTCGCGGGCTTGTCGAGTTTTTTTGCGACTTGCAGCAGGTAAATCCGCCGGCCATCGGCGCGCAACACGCGGAAACTCAACTGATCAACGACCAGTTGCTCGCCACGCTTGGGCACGCGGCCAAAGCGCTGCAGGACCAGTCCGCCGATGGTATCGACTTCCTCATCGCTGAACCGGGTGCCGAATGAGGCGTTGAAGTCGGCGATTTCGGTCAGCGCCTTGACACGGTAGAGGCCGCGTTTTTCCTGCACGATGTTGTCCTCGGCCTCATCGAAGTCATATTCATCCTCGATGTCGCCGACGATCTGTTCGAGCACATCCTCAATGGTGATCAGCCCGGCGACGCCGCCGTATTCATCAACGACAATTGCGATGTGATTGCGGTTCTTGCGGAATTCCTTGAGCAGTACGTTGAGCTGTTTTGACTCCGGGATGAATACCGCCGGTCGCAGCATTTCACGCACATTGAACTCTTCTTCGCCGGCGTAATAACGCAGCAGATCCTTGGCGAGCAGAATGCCGATGACGTCGTCCTTGCTCTCACCGATGACCGGAAATCGCGAGTGAGCGGTTTCGATAACCAGCGGAACAAACCGGTCGGGCGGTTCGCTGACGTCGATGACGTCCATCTGCGCGCGAGGCACCATGATGTCGCGCGCCTGCATTTCGGAGACCTGCAGCACGCCCTCGATCATTGCCAGTCCGTCGGCATCGAGCAGGTCGTGCTCGTGCGCTGTACGCAGCAGGTTGATCAATTGTTCGCGGTCTTCGGGTTCGCGCAGCAGCAGCGTCGAGAGCCTTTCCAGCAGCGTTGGTTTGGGTTGTTCTTTCATATATTCCTGTGGGGCCGTTATTCGCGCAGTTATTTGTAGTTCGTGGTGCGCGACCGGTAAGGATCAGGATACCCGAAGCCGGCGAGCAGGGCGCACTCGCGGCGTTCCATGACCACAGCATCCCGGTTGTTCTCGTGATCGTATCCCTGCAGATGCAGCAGGCCGTGCACAATCATGTGTGCATAGTGCGCCGCCACCGGCTTGTGTTGGGCGCGCGCTTCGCGGGTGATCACCGGAGCGCACAAGGCGAGGTCTCCCTCCAGCGGCGGCTGGTCGCGAAACACGAACGTCAGCACATTGGTCGCGTAATCCCGGCGACGGTAACTGCGGTTGAGCAGCCGGCCTTCAGTCTGGCCGACGATGCGGATGGTCACGCACGCATTATCTGGCAGTGCGGCGCGAGCCCACCGGCGGATGCGCGCGGCAGTTGGTACGTTGCGTGCGGTCGCAGCGCATTGCACGGTGATGCGCGCAGGCCGGCCACGGCGTGCTGCCGCCCTCATTTCTCCTTCCCGTTCTCGCCGCGCTTGCCGTATCGGTCGTAGGCGTTGACGATGCGCTGCACCAGTGGATGGCGCACGACGTCTTCGGCAGTAAATAAAGTGAAGGCGATGCCGCGCACTCTTTTCAGCACGGATTGGGCCTCGTTCAGACCGCTGATCTGGCCTTTGGGCAGATCAATCTGGGTGACGTCGCCGGTGATCACGGCTTTACTGCCGAAGCCGATGCGGGTCAGAAACATCTTCATTTGCTCGCGGGTTGTATTCTGCGCCTCGTCGAGAATGATGAAAGCGTGATTCAGGGTGCGCCCGCGCATGAAAGCGAGGGGAGCAATTTCGATGGCGCTGCGCTCGAACATCTTGGCAACCTTGTCGTAACCCATGAGGTCGTAGAGCGCGTCGTAGAGCGGGCGCAGGTACGGGTCGACTTTCTGTGCCATGTCGCCGGGGAGGAAACCCAGACGCTCTCCCGCCTCGACCGCTGGCCGCACCAGAATGATGCGTTGTACTGCGTCTCGTTCCAGCGCATCTACCGCACTCGCCACAGCCAGATAGGTTTTGCCTGTGCCCGCCGGTCCGATGCTGAACGTGATGTCGTGTTTCTGGATATTCAGCAGGTATTCTTTCTGTCGCGGGGTGCGGCCGCGGAGATCCTGCTTTAGCGTGATCAGCGCCGGCGCTGCTACTGCCGCATGCGCCGCGCTCTGGTGTCCGGCTTCGATCAGCGACAACTGCACGGATTCCAGGGACAAAGAGTCGTGGGCTTTTTCATAGAATTCGCGCAGCACCTTCGCCGCGATGCGCGCCCGCTCCGGAGTGCCGGTCAATGCAAAATGCTCGCCGCGCCTGGCGATATTGACGTCGAGTGCGGTTTCGATTTGGCGGATATTCTCGTCCAGCGCACCGCACAGGTTGGCCAGACGGCGATTATCGACCGGCGCAAAGCTGAGTTCTAAGGGCTTCAATGTGCGGCGCGATCGACAGTAAACAGTTCGCCGCGCAATGTATGCGCCATCGCACCGGTGATTGCGACATCGGCAAAGTTGCCGACCAGATCAAGTGGCCCGGTGAAATTCACCACCCGGTTATTGTCGGTGCGGGCAGCGAGTTCGGCGGCATCGCGACGTGCATTGCCGTCGACCAGTACGCGCTGGCGTGAGCCGACCATGCGCTGGCTGAACATACTGGCCTGCGCGTCGAGGCGCGCCTGCAGACGCTGCAGCCGTTCGAGCTTGACGGTCTGCGGCGTGTCGTCGGGCAGGTCGGCAGCGGGTGTGCCGGGACGACGGCTGTAAGTAAAGCTGTATCCCGAGTCAAAGCCGACATCGTCTATCAGTTTCATCGTCGCCTCGAACTCCAGTTCAGTTTCGCCGGGAAAACCGACGATGAAATCGGAGGATATGCTGATGTCCGGACGAACTTCACGCAGTCCGCGGATGATGGATTTGTACTCCAGTATGGTGTGTCCGCGCTTCATTGCTGCAAGCACGCGATCGGAGCCCGATTGCACCGGCAGGTGCACGTGGCTGACCAGCTGCGGTATACGCGCATGGGCAGCGATCAGCCGCGGTGTAAATTCCCGGGGGTGCGATGTCGTGTAGCGGATGCGCGCGATGCCCGGAATTTCGGCCACGTATTCGATCAACATGGCAAGATCAGCCGGTGCGGTTTCGCGGTCGACCGGCGCCCGGTAGGCGTTCACGTTCTGACCGAGCAGTGTCACTTCCCTGACGCCCTGCGCAGCCAGTTCGGCGATTTCAGTCAGCACGTCCTCAAACGGCCGTGACACTTCCTCGCCCCGCGTGTAGGGCACGACGCAGAACGAGCAGTATTTGCTGCAACCTTCCATGATCGACACGAAAGCTGTGACGCCTTCGACGCGGGCCGGCGGCAGGTGATCAAATTTCTCGACTTCCGGAAATGAAATATCAACCTGCGGTTGTCCGCTGGCGCGCCGGGCGGCGATCAGTTGCGGCAGGCGGTGCAGGGTCTGCGGGCCGAACACGACATCAACGTAGGGGGCGCGTTTGATGATAGCCGCACCTTCCTGGCTGGCAACGCAGCCCCCGACGCCGATAATGAGATCGGGGTTCGCCATTTTCAGTGGGCGTAACCGTCCGAGATCATGAAACACCTTTTCCTGGGCTTTTTCCCGCACCGAACAGGTATTGATCAGAATGACGTCGGCTGCGGCGGGATCGCCGGTGGTAGTCATTCCTTCCGAGGCGCGCAGTACGTCGGCCATCTTGTCCGAGTCGTACTCGTTCATCTGGCAGCCAAAGGTCTTGATGTAAACCTTGCTCACAGATTACTTCGCGCGGTCGAGCCGAGCCTGCTCCTCCGGCGTCAGAATGATGAGGCGCGATACTTCATCATTGCGATCTAACATGTACAGCACTTCTGCCGCCGGCAACAATTGTTGGTGAGTGATGCTGCGATTGTTGGTATCGATAATGACACCACCTGGTGCCAGCCGCCGAGTTTGATTGCCGATCTGCACCATGGGCAGCGCCTGGCGTTCGCCGATTTGTCCGCGTTTGGCGTCGGCCGGCAGCGCGCGCTGCGCCCAAGCCTGTGTGGCGAAGACCAAAAAAGCCAATAAAAGCATTAACTTACGCATGATCACACGATAGCATGACGGACGGGCCCCGGTAAATGGATACACCGGCGACAGTAAAAGAAATGGTGGCGAGTCAGGGATTTGAACCCCGGACCAATGGATTATGATTCCACTGCTCTAACCACTGAGCTAACTCGCCACAGGAGGCGGCGCAGTCTAAAGAGCGAGGGGCAACTTTGTCAAGCTGATACACGCCAACTTAGTGGTGATTTTCCTGAAAAATCCTCACGTTGTCATATTTTAAAGTAATCGGCTGCCAAGCTGCAGGCAGCATGAAATTTCATATTGTGGGATAACCGGGATTCATTTGAATATGCTGAAATGGTTACGTTTTGAATTTGCAGGTCGTGCTGGCTTCGGTTTGCTGTCCGGTGAGTCGGTTGCAGTGCACGAAGGCGATATGTACGGACAGTCGCGCGCAACGGGCCAGGTGCTCGCTGTGGGCGATCTTAAAATACTGACGCCAACGCTGCCGACCAAGATGCTGGCGATTTGGAACAATTTTCATGCCCTGGCGGCCAAGCTTAAGCAGGCGGTGCCGGCGGAACCGCTGTACTTCGTCAAAACCAGTAATTCGTTTCTGGCAACGGGAGAAACCATACGCGTGCCGCAATCGTTTGACGGCAAAGTGGTCTACGAGGGTGAGCTGGGCATCGTCATTGGCAAAATCTGCAAGGCCGTCAGCGCGACAGCCGCGCCAGAATACATTTTCGGCTACACCTGCATTAATGATGTCACGGCCGCCGAAATCATCAATCGCGATGCGGCGTTCCAGCAGTGGTCGCGCGCCAAAAGTTACGATACCTTCGGCGTGTTCGGCCCGGTGGTGGCGACGGGTCTGGACCCTTCCACGCTGACGATACGGACCGTGCTCAATGGTCAAGAGCGCCAGAACTACCCGGTGTCCGACATGATATTTTCGCCGGCACAACTGGTCAGCCGGATTTCGCAGGACATGACCTTGTATCCCGGTGATGTCATCTGTTGCGGCACCTCGATCGGCGTCGGTTCCATGAAGCCCGGCAGCGCGGTCGAAGTAAGCATCGACGGCATAGGCACCTTGTCCAATCGCTTCGAATGATCGTTCAGTCTTCCATGTCCGCAGTTCATGACGTCACCATCATTGGCGGCGGCATAGTCGGCGCCAGTCTCGCGCTCGCGTTGCAGGCTGCTGGCCTTGATGTTGTGCTGGTCGAGCCCCAGCCACCGCTGGCCCCGCCCCCGGCCGATGCTTGGGATAGCCGTGTTTATGCGATCAGCCCGGGCAACGCCAATTTCCTCGATCGTCTGGAGGTGTGGCCGCGGCTGGACGCCCGGCGCGTGCAGCGCGTCGAAGCCATGGCGATCTTCGGTGATGCGAATTCCAGCCGGCTGGATCTCAGCGCCTACGACGCAGGCCTGCGCGAATTGGCATTTATTGTGGAAGGCGGCGCGCTGCAGCGCGCATTGCGCGAAGCAATGGCCGCGGCAGACGGTTTGCGTGTATTGAGTCCGGGGCAGGCTGTTGGAATGACCGTGGCTGCGGATGTCGCAGAGATCACGCTGGCTGATGGCGCAATACTTAAATCCCGGCTCGTCGTGGGCACAGATGGCGGCGATTCCTGGGTGCGACATGAGGCCGGCATTACCGCCAAGGTCAGCGATTACCGGCAACTCGGCGTGGTGGCCAATTTCGAAATTGAGCAACCGCATCATGGCGTGGCGTCCCAGTGGTTCCGTAACGACGGGGTACTCGCAATGTTGCCGCTGCCCGGCAACCGTGCGTCCATGGTGTGGTCTGCAGCGCTGGAGCAGGCGCAGGCGCTGCTTGCACTTGATGGGCCGGCGCTGGCAGATACGGTAGCCGAGGCCTACCAACTGGGCCCGGGGCAACTGCGGGTCATTACGCCAGCAGCCGGCTTTCCGCTCAGGCTTACCCACGTTTCCCGACTTGTTGCAGCCCGCGTTGCGCTGGCCGGGGACGCCGCACATAATGTGCACCCGCTGGCGGGGCAGGGCGTTAATCTGGGCCTGCGCGATGTCCGTGAACTGGCAGCGGTGCTGAGTGGTCGCGCGCCAAGACAGGATTGCGGGGACTGGTCGTTGCTGCGTCGTTATGAACGTGCCCGACGCGAGGATATAGCAGCAATAGAGTTGAGTACCGATGCTTTGCAGAAACTTTTCGGCGCGCGATCGGTCTGGGTATCAGGTGTGCGCAATATTGGATTAAACGCAGTAAACCGGTTGCCGCCGCTGAAGAATTTGCTGATCCGCCAAGCGGTTGCGTAAGTACCGCCGCTTTTCAATTATCACTGACGGGCTCGTTGCCCAAGGAACTCCAATGCTCAAGCGAATTGTCCTGGTCTTGTGTGCCGGGATGCTGGTTGCTCTGAATGCGCAAGCCAACGAAGCTGATGTGCGCAAGGCTTTTCAGGCCAAGTTTCCGGCGACGAAAATCGATGGCGTCACCCGCATGCCGTTCCAGGGCCTGTATGAAGTGGTTTTCGACGGGCAGATTGTTTATACCGATGAGAAGCTCAATTACCTGATGAGCGGCAACCTGTTCGACCTGCGCGGCTCACAGGAGCGCAACCTGACGGGCGAGCGGCGCGAGCAGATGGTCGTCAGTTCGCTGGTCAAGGCACAGGTCAACGCAATCAAGCGTGTCAAAGGGAGCGGCAAGCGCATTGTTTACACATTCGAAGATCCGAACTGCGGCTATTGCAAGGAACTGCAGAAGGAGCTCAACAAAATGACCGACATTACCGTCTATACTTTTTTACTGCCTATTTTGGGGCCGGATTCGGTGGAAAAAGCGAAGGCGGTGTGGTGCTCTAAAGACCGTGCCAAGTCCTGGGACGACCTGATGAACAAGGGTTCGTTGCCGTCAAACGCTGTGAAGACTTGCGCCACGCCGATCGAGGAAAATCAGTTGTTGGCACAACGCTTCGGCGTGCGCGGCACTCCGGCGGTTTATCTTGCCAACGGTCAGCAGGTTGGTGGTTATCTGCCGGCTGACAAGCTGGAGCAGGCACTGGCTGCGGTGAAATAACCTCGCGCAGCTCAGCGCCATCTGATCACGGATCCGAGATGGTCACAGTTGACCGGGCATGGGGGCGTAGCGTATCGGTACGGCGGCTGTTGATAGCTCTGCCGATCTCCCTGCTGGTGCATATACTGATCGTCGAGGGCTGGCACGGAGCGGGCGGCGCGCAGCAGGTGATAATGGTTACGCCATTGCAGGCGCGACTGGAATACACACCAATCGCGGAGGCGGAACACTCGCGCGAGACTTTGGCCGCAGCCGGCTCCCGGGAGTCGCCATTGGCTGTACACCCGGATCGGCCGGCATTGGCTGCGCCGCGTTCAAGGACCTTGAGAGCCGATTCCGGGATTTCCCATGGTCCTGATACCCGTTTTTACCTGGCACGCGATCTGGACATTTTTCCGGTGCCGCTGGTGCCATTGAGCTTGCGTAGTAACGCTCAGGACGGTACCGGCCATATCCGGCTTTGGGTCAGTATTGACCATACAGGGCAAGTGGTGGATGTGGCTGCAGTCGATGCCGAGCCTCCCGGCATGTACGAACAGCCTGTACGCGATCAGTTGCTGGTCGCGCGCTTTGATCCAGCGCGCAAGGACGGACGCCCGGTGAAAAGCCGGGTGCTGCTGGCGTTGCGCTGGGGGCCCTGAGAACCCGGCGAGTTACGGGGCTATTGCATTAATCCTTAGTCTGTCTGCCAACGCAGTTGTGGATTGACTGTCACAATCGCAGTCCACAGCGACAGATCGGGTGTTTGGAGTAAAATTTGCTATTCCCGTCCACATTCAAAGCATTCAAAGGCGCACCATGAAACCCGAGGCCTTATATCTGGGTCCTGTTGTCCAACCTGCACGCGACTATGTCGTGGCAGCTGGAAATTAGGTCGCAACGACTATGCGTCTGCGCGTACTCGGCTGTTCCGGCAGCATCGGTGGACAACAGCACCGTACCACGTCATTCCTGGTGGATCAGGATATTCTGATCGATGCAGGTACCGGAGTTGGCGAATTGTCGCTCACTGAACTGACGTTAATAGACCATATCTTCGTCACCCATTCGCATCTGGACCACGTCGATTCGATCGCATTCTTTCTTGATTCCGTCGGCGCGCTACGACCCAAAGCGGTTACCGTGTATGCCACCGGTCCGACCATCGCAATACTGAAAAAAAACCTGTTTAACTGGGACATCTGGCCGGATTTCACGGTAATTCCTACGCCCGAAGAACCGTTCATGCGCTACCAGGAAATCGGCGTTGGCAGCATCGTGGAACTCGGCGGGCGAAAAATCACGGCGCTACCGGCGAAACATACTGTACCGGCTGTGGGATATTGGCTGGACAGCGGCAAAAGCAGCCTGGTATTCAGCGGCGACACCGGCCCCAACGATGAGCTGTGGGAAATCGTGAACCGCGTGGAAAACCTGAAATACCTGATTATTGAAACGGCCTTTTCCGACAAAGACCGCAGGCTGGCTGAACTGGCCAAACATCTTTGCCCCTCAATGCTGGGCGAGGAACTGGCCAAATTCGAACGTCAGGCAGAGGTCTACATCACTCATCTGAAACCGAGCGAAATCGAGCTGACGATGCAGGAAATCGAGGAACTGGACACGACTGTGGCGCCGCGGCTGCTGCAGAATAATCACGTATTCGAGTTTTAAACATCCTATCCAGCCTGCGGCGAGCTTGCACAGTCCGCGTGCAAGACGGAAAATCTCCACGATAGCCGGCTGGCGAGGCGACAGTAGCGGATTGATTCCACCAAAATGAGAAAAGAAGTCCCCGTAGAAAAACTGGAATTCGGCGTGTATGTCGCTGAACTCGACTGTCCATGGACGGATACTCCCTTCATGTACCAGGGGTTCGTGCTGAGTAATGAAAAGCAGTTGGAGGCCCTGAAAAAGCACTGCAAGAATGTCTTCATTGACCTCGAGAAGGGGCCGGACCTAACCAGCCCGGATCTGCAGTCCTCCGCCGACAGCGGCGGATCGATAAATACGAAGATCCCGCCGCCACTGGGTCCCAGTGTGCTGACGACCATCAAGAACAAGGTGGCCTACAGGGAAAAGGTAACGGTTGATGAAGAATTGCCGGTGGCGCGCACAGCCCTGCGCAAAACCGAGGTGCTGATCAAGGATGTCATGGACAGCATTCAGGCCGGGAAGGCACTTGATGCGCCGCGGGTGCAGGAGGCCGTGACCAGCATGACTGACAGTGTGGTGCGCAATCCAGATGCGATGATGTTGCTCGCCAAGCTGAAGGCCAAGGGCGGGCATTCGCTGGACCGCGCCTTCGGCGTGTCGATCTATATGCTCACGTTCGGCCGCTTTCTGCAGTTGCCCCGCGAGCAGTTGGAGCTGCTGGGTATGGTCGGACTATTGCAGGACGTCGGGATGACAGCGGTTCCCGAGGAAGTCTTGGCCACCAAAGGGCCGCTGAACAAGACGGAGCTGATGGTGTGCCGCAGCCACGTTGTGCATACATCAACGATACTCAAAGAGACTCCCGGCCTTCCGCCAGAACTGGCCGACATCGCCGCCTTTCATCACGAGCGTTACGATGGCAGCGGGTATGGCAAGGGGCTGAAAGGCGACAAAATCGGCTTGTACGGCACTATTGCCGGACTGGTGGACTGTTTCGACGCAATGACACATGCGCGTCCTTATGCCGAGGTGTATTCGCCCTCGAATGCGCTCAATTTTCTCTATGGCATGCGCAACACCCTGTTCGATGGCCCCCTGGTCGAGCAGTTTGTGCAGTGCATAGGCATATTCCCGGTTGGTTCCCTGGTCGAACTCAACTCCGGCGAGGTTGGTATCGTCATCGCACAAAACATGGTGCGGCGATTGCTGCCGCGCGTGATGGTCGTGCTGGATGCGAAGGGAAATGCGCTGCACCCGCAAGTTATCCTTGATCTTGCGCAGGAACCAAAGGCGGCGCCGGGTGTGCCGTACCGTATAAAACGCACGTTGGAACAGGGAAGCGTCCCCATTGATCCCGCCGAATTCTTCCTCTGACGCCACCGCCCCGCCGGAAACGGGCGTTGGCCTGGACGCGTTGATCGCGCGCCTGGCCGAGGAATTCGGTGCAGGTCCTGATACCCTGGATCTGGTCGCGACATTGTTTCTTGACATGCGTGAACAGGCGCCCGATCTTTTTGTTCCGGCAGCCGGCACACTGGATGCCGCGTTCACCGGGAGTGGCGTGGCGGGGGGAGCCGATGCCGGGGCAATCATGGCGGCGCTGGGCGAGTGGGCGCTCGATGCCGAAGGTGAGCCGCTGGAGCGCATGAGGCGCGATTGCCTGCGATTTCAGAGCGCAATGACGCGAGGCGCACTTCGCCTTTATGCCGCAGAACCTGAACGCTGTACCGACAACCTGCTGGCACTGCAGCGGTTCAACTTCCTGCAACTGGCCTTGTTGGCGTCACTGGCTGCGCGTGGGCAGGAGGAGGGCGGCGTCGTGCGTACGTTGCCCACTCCCGAGTATGCGGCATTCATGGAGATATTCCGCGCAGCCATCGAAAGCCACAAGACGGATGGCAAGCAGTTGGCGCTGTTGCTGTTGCAGGTCGCTAAAGTGGAGCAAATTGATCGCCAGCTGGGATTGCAGAAAGGCGAGGCTTTCATGTTGCGCGTCACACGGCGCATGCGCGAAGGCGTGCTGCGCAAGCAGGACCAGCTCGGCCGCGTGAGTCGCGACCAGTTCGCTTGTCTGCTGCCGCGCATAGCCGGCGAAGGCGTGGCGATACTCGCCGCCAGCAAGTTACTGGGCGTACTCGAGTCGCCGATACCGATCGGCGATCGTGATTTTGACGTTGATGCGGTCATCGGCATTGCCATGTATCCGGGCCATGGCAACGATGCGCAAGCGTTGGTCCGCAACGCCAAGCTGGCAGCGCGTGCAGCACGCGGCGCGAACAACCGGACCGCCGTTTATGATCCGGCGCAGGGTGAGAGCGAAGAGCGCAAGATGCTGTACGAAACGCGGCTGCGTTATGCGCTGGAGGAGAGTACGCTGAATCTGGTCTTCGAGCCGCAGCTTGACGCGCAGTCCGGAAAGATTGGTGGACTGGAATGCATCCTGCGCTGGACTGATGAGGAAATCGGCGAAGTGCCGGAGGCGCAGGCACTGGAGACTGCGGAAAAGGCCGGTGTTTTGCGCGAGCTGACATCCTGGATATTCAATAACGCCATGCGCCAGAGCGCCGAGTTTGCGCGCGCCGGACTGCAGTGCAAGCTCGGACTGAAGGTGCTGGCCAGCGGCCTGCTGCAGCCGGACTTCCCTGAGTTTGTCGACCGGGCGTTACGTACTTGGGGGGTGCCCCCGGGACGCGTGGTCATCGGCATTCACGAAACAGCGATTGCCGGCAACCTCGTCCGGGTCAAGGATACGCTGGCGCGGCTGAAACGACTCGGATTGCGTCTGGGCATCGATGGTTTTGCCACCGGGGCATCCTCTCTCAGCAACCTGGCACAACTTCCATTCGACGAATTTAAGCTGGACGCTACATTTGTCAGCGACATGCAGCACTCGGCGCTGCACGGAAAAATAGTGCGGACGCTGGTCCGGCTGGCACGGGACCTCGGGCTGCATCTGACCGCAGAAGGCGTTGAGGATGGTGAAACTGTGCTGGCGTTGCTGGCGCTGGGCTGTGAGCGTGTGCAGGGCAAACATGTCAGCCTGCCGCTGACGGCAGAGGAAATACTGATTTTCGAAAATAGTGGTTCCGGCTTGGCCAAACTGCGTCTTTCCGATCTTTAGCGGATCTGCCGCCAGGGGGCGGGCATGGAAATCAATTTCGAGATCATTCGCGGCATCCTCGAGCGCCGCCTCCACCAGGAGGATATCGAACGGCTGCTCGCCGGCTTGTCGGATGCTGAAAAGACCCAGCTGCTGATCCGTATTACCGAGCTCGTGCGTCGTACCACGGCGCTGGTGGACGTTGCCAACCGGGTGTCGGATACCTTGTCGCTGGATGTGCTGTTTCCGCGACTGATGGAGGTCGTCACCGAGACGCTCAATGCCGAGCGCAGTTCGTTGTTTCTCTATGATGCCGAGACCAGGGAGCTGTTTTCGCGGGTGATGCAGGGTAATGCGATGGGCGAGGTGCGATTTCCGGGAACCCAGGGAATTGCGGGTTCTGTGTTTACCTCCGGCAAAGGGGAAATCATCGCCGACGCCTACGCGGATACCCGCTTCAACCGCAGGGTCGACACCGAAACCGGCTTTCGCACACGCAACATACTATGCGTGCCGATCCTCAATAAAAAACATCAGGTGATCGGTGTCACCCAGGCACTGAATAAACGTGACGGCAATTTCGACCTTGAAGACCAGCAGTCGCTGGAGGCCCTGTCATCCCAGGCTGCGGCTGCACTCGAAAATGCACGATTTTTCGAGAAGGTGGAACGGGCACAGCGCGAGGAGGCCCTGCTGCTGAATGTGTTCAGCCTGATCACCTCGGAGATCATGCTGGAGCCGCTACTCGAGAAAATCCTTGTCGCCGCGACGCAGTTGCTGGACGCTGACCGCGGCTCACTGTTCCTGTACGACGCTGCGAGCAAGGAGCTGTGGTCACGGGTCGCCGACGGGCAAACATCAGGTGACATCCGCTTTCCGGCCGATGCCGGCATCGCCGGCGAATGTTTTACCAAGAGCACCTGCATCAATATTGTTGATGCCTATAGTGACCCCCGCTTCAATCCGGCGGTTGACAAGGACACCGGATATCGCACGCGCAACATCCTGAGCATGCCGATCACGACCAAGGGTGGCAACAAGGTCGGCGTCATGGAAATCCTCAACAAGAAGGGGGGGGCGTTCACGCCGAACGACCAGCAGCGGCTGGCGGCGTTGTGTGCGCAGGCCGCGGTTTCAATCGAGAACGCACAGCTGTTCGAGGACGTCAGCAATTCGCGCAATTACAATGAAAGCATACTGCGCAGCATGAGCAACGGCGTGATTACAATGGACGCCGGCAACGTAGTCAGCAAGGTCAACCAGTCGGCGCTGCGGATACTGCAGCGGCTGGAGCATGAAACACTGAGCAAAGGGATAGCTGAAATCTTTGGCGCTCCCAACAGCTGGGTTGCGAACAGCCTGGAGAAGGTGCGGCGCACCGGGAGAACGGACAGCACGGTCGATTCCGACCTGATACTCGACGGGCGCCAGGCGGTTTCGGTCAACATGACTGCAGTGCCGCTGGATGATGCTCGTGATGAGCGCATAGGCTCCATGCTGATCATGGAGGACATCACACGAGAAAAGCGCCTGCGCAACACGATGTCGCGCTACATGAGCAAAGCGGTGATGGACGAACTGCTGGAAGGTGGCGAGGCGGTGCTGGGTGGCACCAACCGCGAAGTGAGCGTGCTGTTCTCGGACATACGCGGATTTACTTCAATGTCGGAGCGGCTGGGTGCGCGCGAGACCGTGGCGATGCTCAACGCTTATTTCACCGACATGGTCGACATCGTGTTTGCCCACAATGGCATACTCGACAAGTACATCGGCGACATGATCATGGCGGTGTTTGGGTCGGTAAGCGCATCGCAGCAGGACGCGGCAAACGCGGTGACTGTCGGCAGCCAGATGATGGTGGCGCTGCATGAGCTGAACCGGCGACGAGCACCTGCTGGACACGAACCAATCCGCGTCGGCATCGGCATCAGCACCGGTGATGTCGTAGCCGGCAGCATAGGCTCGCCGAAACGGCTGGAGTACACGGTAATTGGCGACCGGGTCAACCTTGCGGAACGGTTGCAGAACGCCAACAAGTATTACGGCACCAGTGTGCTGATATGCGAAACCACTGCGGCACGGCTGCAGACTCCCGTGCGCATGCGGGAGCTGGACCTGATCCGCGTCCGCGGCATGCAGGCGCCGGTGGCGATCTGTGAGGTCCTGGAACACCATACCCCTGAAAGTTTTCCGCATGCCGATGAAGTCATATTCTCGTTTGCGGAAGCGATGGGGCTTTACCGTAACCGGTCATGGGGCCAGGCGGCTGCGCTGTTCGACAAAGCTCTGGCTGCCTGTCCCGGAGACCGGCCGTCGCAGCTCTACCGGGAACGCTGCGAAATCTATGCCAAACAACCGCCGCCCGATGACTGGGATGGCGTGTGGACATTGCCGACACATTAACCGCGTGTTCAGTGCGGTGGCGGGGTGCCGCAGAAACTGAAACCCACATCGGGCACCGGCCCCGATAACCACGCCGTGAGCGCCGAGCCTGCGCCACAGGCCTGAGTCCAGCCCAGTGTGCCGTGCCCCGTGTTGAGATAAAGATTGGCATAGGGCGTACCGCCGATATAGGGCAGGTTGGATGGTGTCGCGGGCCGCAATCCGGCCCACAGTTGTGCCTGTCCGATGTCACCCGCGCCTGGAAACAGTTCGGCAGTGCGGCGCAGTATGGCATCGCAGCGAGCGGTGTTCAGCGTGGTGTCGTAACCGGCGAATTCCGCGGTACCCGCGATGCGCAGGCGCTCGCCCAATCGTGAAAACACCAGCTTGTGTTCGTCGTCGGTCAGAGAAATGGAGTAAGCCCGCTGCGGGTTACTCACCGGTAATGTCACTGAGTAACCTTTGACCGGATAGATGCGCAGATTCACCCCCAGCGGCCGCAGCAACGGTGCGCTGTGCACGCCGAGACAGACCACCCAGCCGTCGGCGGCCAGTGTTTCAAGTTTGCCGTCCTTGGTGCGTACGCGAACGCCGGTGATCATGTTGCTCGGTCCGCGCAGGAGTTTCTGCACGCTGGTGCCATAGTGGAAAATCACGCCGCGCTCTGCACACAAAGTCGCAAGCTCCCGGGTAAAGAGATGGGCGTCGCCGGATTCGTCATCCGGAGTGTAAGTGCCGCCAGCGATACGTTTGCACGCTGTTGCCAACGCCGGTTCGAGGCCCACGCATTCGTCTGCGGATTTAGGATCCAGCGTGCAGCCAGCCTCACGCATCAGTTCCGCGGCACGTTGCGCAGCCTGCCATGCCGCCGGACTGGTGTAAAAATGCAGGATGCCGCGCGACAACTGGTCGTACTGGAGGCCGGTTTCAGCGCGCAGTTGTTTCAGCGCGTTACGGCTGTAAGTACCCAGCGCGACCAATTGGCGGATGTTGTGGCGCAACCGCGCGGGCGTGCATTCGCGCAGAAATGCGCAACCCCAGCGCCATTGCTGCCAGTCGGCGCGTAACCGGAACAGTAAAGGCGCGTCTTCGCGGCCCAGCCAGCGCAGCAACTGCAACGGCGCCTGCGGAGTAGCCCATGGTTCGGCATGAGAGACAGAAATCTGCCCGCCGTTGGCATAGGAAGTTTCCAGACCCGGTCCTTCGCGCTGGTCTATGACCGCGACACTGTGGCCGGCCTGGCGCAGGTACCAAGCGGTGGCTATGCCGGTGACGCCGGCGCCGAGGACAGTGATGTTCACGTCAGTATGGGGCGAGGAATTCCCGCGGGAGAGCCGCTAAAATATCAATAAAAACAACTATTTATACTAATAGGTGGGATTGAGTGCCTGCATAATTGTAGTGAGAACTAATTATTCTGCGGTGTTTACCGGGTAGCCGTGAGGCAACAGCAGCCACATCCGCAAGGCCTGTTTCATGCGCCCGGCTTCGCGTCCCGCGTCGTCACCGTAGCCCCAGAAGAAATCGGCCCGTACGGCGCCGCGGATGGCCGTCCCGGTGTCCTGGGCGAGCATGAGCTGCTGTAGTGGTTTCGGACTGAGCGGCCAGGTGGTGGCGAGGAATACCGGTGCGCCCAGCGGCAGGTAGCGCGGATCGACAGCAATGGAGCGGCGCGCGGTGAGTGGCACGCCCAGTGCGCCCAGCGGCCCGCTGAGGCCCGGCGGCAATTCGCGAAAAAAAATGTAACGCGGATTGTGGTTCAGTACTTCGCGCAGTTTGTCGGGATTTTGCTGCGCCCAGGCCTTGATGCCCTGCATGGATGCGCGTTCTGCCGGCAGTTCTCCGCGGTCGATCAGCAATCGTCCGATGGAACGGTAGGGATGACCGTTGTGGTCGGCATAGCCCATGCGCATGACGCCGCCGTCGTCGAGCTCGATACGGCCGGATCCCTGGATCTGCAGGAAAAACAGCTCGACCGGATTTTCTACCCAGGCGATTTCCTTGCCGCGCAACGGCGCGGCACCAGCCTCTATTTGTTTGCGCTCGAAGTACGGCACAA
>JBBKXO010000118.1:0-11597 GCA_037969525.1 Burkholderiales bacterium
CTGCCGGTTTTAGCTCCGGCCGCGCTTACAGCGCTTAACTTGCCATGCGGCAAGTTAGCCTCGCAAGCGCCCGCTGCGCAGGCGCCAAGACCGGTGCATTCAACCGCTCTGCCAACTCTCCGTATTGCTGTGCCATCCACCTGCCGGTTTTAGCTCCGGCCGCGCTTACAGCGCTGTTCCGAGCCAAAAACAGCCAGTTGCACCGCCAAGGGGGCGCATTGTAGCGTCAAAATGCAGTTCTACACGCCAAGCAGGGATCAATTACATAAAATAATATCATGTATTATCAATTGCTTGCGTAATCACGCCCGCTCTTGGCGCCTACCGATATCGATTGCAACTTCTACCCCCTTTCAGTAGTCTTACCCCCGACTGTTTTAGTCAACTTCTGGAGATAAGACCTTTATGCAACCTGACCTGCGTTCCGCAACGACTTATTCTGCGGGCACATCCGACATTGCCGCTCAGCAGAACAGGGTATTGCGCAATACCTACCTGCTGCTCGCGATTTCACTCATTCCGACGGTGATCGGCGCTGCAGTGGGCACGTTTTATGTCGATTTCAGTTTCATGCGCGCCAGCCCGGGCATGTCGTTTATCGTGATGCTGGTGATGTTCTACGGCTGGATTTTCGCAATCCAGAAGAACCGCGACAGCACATTGGGCGTTGGCCTGCTGCTGGGCTTCACCGCATTCCTCGGCCTGATGCTCGCGCCGATACTGCAACATGTGCTGGCACTGCGTAATGGCGGCCAGCTGGTGATGATGGCAGCCGGTGGTACAGCCGCGGTGTTTTTTGTGCTCTCGGGCGTCGCCGCAACAACCAAACGCGACTTCAGTTTCTTGAACAAATTCATCCTGGTCGGTTTTATCGCGATCATGCTGTCGGTCGTCGCCAACTTTTTCCTGCAGAGCCCGCTGTTCCACATGGTCCTGCTCGCGGCGTTCATTATTTTCTCGTCCGCGGTGATCCTGTGGCAGATCAACAGCATCGTGCGCGGTGGTGAGACCAACTATGTTTCGGCCACACTGACACTGTATGTCTCGATCTACAACATCTTCTCCGTCCTGCTGCAACTGCTGGGCATGGGTGGCGACCGCGATTAAGCGGCTTCCCCTGAATGCAAAAAAGCGGCCTGCGGGCCGCTTTTTTGTTGGCTGTATTTCTCTATCGCTCGAACAGGGCCATGGATTCGACGTGGGCCGTATGCGGGAACATGTTGATGATCCCCGCGGCACGCAGCCGGTAGCCGTGGACGCCAACCAGGACCTCGGCGTCGCGGGCCAGCGTCGCCGGGCTGCAGGCCACATAGACGATGCGCCGCGGCCCGTTCTGCCCGAATAACTTGACCAGCTCCAGCGCGCCGTCGCGCGGCGGATCGATCAGCACCTTGTCGAACGGGCCCAGCGCTGCCCATGCCGCCGCATCGATCTTGAACAAATCCATGCTCAGAAAGCTCGTATTCCCGACGAGCCCATTGAGTTCCGCATTTTTCTGCGCTCTTTTGATCAGCGGCGCGCTGCCTTCAAGCCCCGTGACCTGCGCGCCGCTGCGCGCGATCGGCAGCGTGAAATTGCCCAGCCCGCAGAACAGGTCGGCGATGCGCTCGCCCGGTTGCGGATTCAGCAGCTTGAGTGCGCGCCGCACCAGCACCTGATTTACGGAATGGTTGACCTGTGTGAAATCGGTAGGCCGGAAGCCTACGCGTACGTCGAATTCGGGCAGCGTGTAATACAGCGTGTCATCGCCAGGCGGATGCAGGGGCTGCGCAGTTTCCGGGCCGGCGGGCTGCACCCAGACCGCCACCTGGTAGCGATCGGCAAACGCCCGCATCAACTCTTCATCTGCCGGGGTCAGCGGATCCAGCACACGGAACACCAGCGCGTCGGCGTTCTCCGCAACCGCCAGTTCGACCTGCGGCACGCGCGCGACCAGGCTCAGGCTGTCGATCAGTTCGCGCATCCGCGGCAGCAAGTCCGAGATACGCCGCGGCAGTACCTCGCAACTGAGCATGTCGGCGACGTAGCTGCTGCGCTTTTCATGGAAACCCACCAGGGCGCCGCCCTTCTTGAACACGTGCCGCACCGTCATCCGCGCGCGATGACGGTAACCCCAGGCCGGCCCGTGTATCGCGGGCAGCATCATTTCGGGTGTGACCTTGCCAATGTGCAGCAGGTTGTCTTCGAGCACGCGCTGCTTGGCCGCGACCTGGGTACGCACATCCATGTGCTGCAGGCTGCAGCCGCCACAGAGGCCGAAGTAGGTACACCCCGGCGTGGTGCGTGACGCACTGTCACGGTAAATCCGCGTCGCAAACGCCTGTTCAAAAGCCGGCTTTTTGCGATACACGGAGACCTCCACGAGCTCTCCAGGCAGCGCGCCTTCGACAAAAATGACTTTGCCGTCGCGCCGGGCAATGCCGCGGCCTTCCTGGTCCAGGGATTCGATCTGCAGAGTATTCATGGCAATTTCAATCCGCCGCGTGCGCGGCATCAGCGGGCGTCAAACCGGCCAGCGCGAGAGGAACTCCTGCCAGTGCGGCTGTCCGGTTTTTTCCAGCGTCGCCCGCACCGCCTTGATCTGGCTGTCGTGCTGCTCCCGGGTCAACGCACCGCGCATCAACTGAAAACGCAGAAACACCAGATGGGTGTTCACCACATCGGTTTCGCAATAGCGCCAGATGTCTTCCAGCTTGCCATCCTGGTAGGCGCCCCATACCGCGGAACCGTCCATGCCGAGCTTGCCTGGAAATCCCATCAACTGTGCCAGCGCGTCCAGCGGCGCATTGGCACGCGGCTGATACATCGCCAGTAAATCCATTAAATCGAGATGGCGCTGGTGGTAGCGGCTGATGTAGTTGTTCCATTTGAATTCACGGTCATCCTCACCGAGGTCCCAGTAGCGCGCTGCCTGCACGCCATGCATCAGGCCGCGGTAATGCAAAACCGGCAGGTCGAATCCGCCGCCGTTCCAGGACACCAGCTGTGGGGTGTATTTCTCGATGCCGTCAAAAAACCGCTGGATGATTTCGGCTTCGCTTTCACCAGCCGCACCCAGTGACCACACCTTGAAGCTGTCGCGATCCTGCAGAGCGCAGGAGATTACCAGCACGCGATGCAGGTAATGCGGCAGGAAATCTCCGCCCGTGGTCTGGCGTCGCAATTGGAAGGCCATTTCAGCGACCTCACCGTCGGACACGGTGTCGTCGATGTTGCGCAAACGGCGGATGCCCACGATGTCGGGCACCGTTTCGATGTCAAACACCAATACGGGATTCATAAAAATACCTTTTAAATCAATTAGTTAAGTTATTTTACTGCTCAGGCGCCGGGAAACACCCCAGTCGACAGGTAACGGTCGCCACGGTCGCAGACGATGGAGACGATCACCGCGTCACGCACTTGTGCGGAGATCTGCAGCGCTGCCCACAAGGCACCGCCGGAAGAAATGCCGGCAAAGATGCCTTCCTCGCGCGCCAGCCGTCGCGTCATGTCCTCGGCGTCTGACTGCGTGACTTCGACGACGCGATCAACCTGTTGCCAGTCGCAGATTTTCGGCAGGTACGCTGCCGGCCATTTGC
The DNA here is from genome assembly GCA_037969525.1 of Burkholderiales bacterium. GTDB lineage: Bacteria > Pseudomonadota > Gammaproteobacteria > Burkholderiales > SG8-41. The sequence continues at coordinate 3,582 of JBBKXO010000118.1, forward strand.
GGATACCCGGAATCTGTGAACCTTCGGACGGCTGGCAGCCGATGATCTGCACCTGCGAATTTTTTTCCTTCAGATACCGCGACACCCCCATGATGGTGCCGGTGGTGCCCATGCTCGAAATGAAATGAGTCACGCGCCCCTCAGTGTCACGCCATATTTCCGGGCCGGTACCTTCGTAATGAGACAGCGGATTATCGGGATTCGAAAACTGGTCGAGCATGATGCCGCGGCCTTCTCGGACCATGCGCTCGGCGACATCACGCGCACCCTCCATGCTCGCTTCTTTCGGCGTCAGCACCAGCTCGGCACCATAGGCACGCATGGTCTGCTGCCGTTCCAGCGACTGGTTCTCCGGCATGATCAGCACCATGCGATAGCCCATGATCGCCGCCGCCATGGCCAGCGCAATGCCGGTATTGCCGCTGGTGGGCTCGATCAGCGTGTCACCCGGCTTGATGGTGCCGCGCTCCTGCGCATGGCGGATCATGGAAATGGCCGGACGATCCTTGACTGAGCCCGCAGGATTGTTGCCTTCCAGCTTCAGCAGAATCACGTTACTGGTGGCGCCGGGCAGTCGTTGCAGTTTGACCAGCGGCGTATTGCCGACAAATTCCTCCAGGGTCCGGTACATGATTCAGTCCGTGGTTTTTGCCAACAACTGCTGGCAGTATTGCGCCACGCCCTGTTCGACGGTCAGCAACGGCGCTGCATAACCTGCCGCACGCAGTGCGGTTAAATCGGCCTGGGTATAGCTCTGGTATTTGCCCTTCAAGTCGCCCGGGAACGGAATATAGCGGATCACGCCCTGACGCTGCATGTCAGCCAGCGACAGCGCCGCATCACCCGCAGCCGCACGACAGGCGTTCACGGTCGCCACGGCCACATCGTTGAACGACTGTGCTACGCCCGTGCCGCAATTGAATATTCCCGACTTGACTGGGTTATGCAGGAAATACAGGTTGACCTTGACCACGTCTTCTACCGATACAAAATCACGGCGCTGCTCGCCGTTACCGTAGCCCGCACTGCCTTCGAACAGCCGCACATGACCTTCGGCACGGTACTGGTTGTAAAAATGGTATGCCACCGACGCCATCCGGCCTTTGTGCTGTTCGCGGTCGCCGTATACATTGAAGTAACGCAGGCCGACCACCTGCAACCCGCCGGGCGGTAGACGACGCACGCGCTGGTCAAACAACAGTTTGGAATAGCCGTAGACATTCAGCGGCCCTTCACAGGACGGGGCCTCGCGAAACTCCTCGTTCGCGCCGTAGGTGGCTGCCGAGGAGGCATAGATGAGTGGCGTTAATTCGGCCGCACAAAATTCCAGCAGTGCACACGAGTAGGCGTAATTGGTTTCCATCACATAACGCCCGTCACTGGCCGTGGTATCCGAACAGGCCCCCTGGTGGAACACAGCCTTGACGGCGCGGCGCAAGTCGTTGGCCCGTATGCGGGCAAGGAACTCATCCTTGTCCAGATAATCGGTAATCTCGCAATCGGCAAGATTGCGGAATTTGTCAGCCTGCGTCAGGTCATCGACGGCGAGTATGTCGGTGTAGCCCTGCGCATTAAGACCCTTCACCAGATTGGCGCCGATAAAACCGGCAGCACCTGTTACCACTATCATTGCGTTCCCTCACAGATCATCACGCATTTCATGCTCGCTCCTTCGCCTGCACCGCCGGGAATAGTTCATCCGGATGAACCACGGCCGTGCCGAATTTGCCGACGACTATGCCCGCTGCGCGATTGGCCATGCGCACTGCATTTTCCAGGCTCTGTCCCGCCGCCAGCATGACGCCGATGGTGGCAATTACGGTGTCACCTGCGCCGCTGACATCATAAACCTCACGCGCCTGCACCGGCACATGCAGCCGGCCGCTGCGCTGGTACAAGGACATGCCTTCTTCACTGCGCGTGACCAGCACGGCGCCCAGCCCCAGACGCCGGCGCAAATGCTGTGCCTTCGCGGTCAATGCCTGTTCGCGGGACCAGTCACCGATTACCGCCTGCATTTCGGCACGGTTCGGCGTGACCAGCGTGGCACCGCGGTAGCGCGAGAAGTCATTGCTCTTGGGATCCACCAGCACCGGTACACCCGCCCGCCGTGCCAGCGCGATCATGCGCGCGATGTGCGCCAGCCCGCCCTTGCCATAGTCGGACAGAATCACCACGTCGCAGCCCTTGAGCAGGCGCTGGAAGTCCTTCAGTTTGGATGCGAGTACTTCATGGCTGGGGAGGGTCTCAAAATCGGCGCGCAACAACTGCTGCTGGCGGCCGATGACCCGCAGCTTCACGGTCGTCGCGATGCTGGCGTCATTGTGCAGACTGGCGGCGATACGCTCGGCTTTGAGCAAGTGTCGCAGTCGGCGGCCTGCCTCATCACGCCCCACGACCGACAGCAATGCCGTTTTTGCGCCCAGGGCCGCCGCATTGCGCGCCACGTTGGCTGCACCGCCCAGGCGTTCCTCCACCCGATCGATTTTGACCACCGGCACCGGCGCTTCCGGTGAAATCCGGCTGACTTCTCCGAACCAGTAACGGTCGAGCATGACATCGCCCACCACCAGCACGCGGGCGCGACGCATCTGCCCGCGCAACTGATTGGAGGCTGCGGCCTGCGTATCAGGGGTGCGGTTGCGGGGTGTTTTACCGCTGTGCGCTGATTGTTTCATGATGTCTGTATTTTACCGGCTGCCCGCATCGGCTATTTCGGCATTGATACGGTCTAGCACCGCCAGCGGGTCGGCAGCACGGGTAATCGGTCGCCCGACGACCAGATAGTCTGCGCCATTGGTTACCGCAGCCCGCGGCGTGACAATGCGTTTCTGGTCATCCTGCGCAGCATCCGCGAGCCGGATGCCGGGTGTCACCAGACAGAAGTCCGGGCCGCAGGCCTGGCGCAGGCGCGGCGCTTCCTGTGCCGAACAGACCACGCCATCCATGCCGCTGGCCAACGCCAGACGCGCCAGCCGCTCGGCCAGTACCTGCGGTGCATCGGCATGCCCCACTTCACGCAAATCTTCCGCAGCAAGGCTGGTCAGGACCGTGACTGCAATCAGCCGGGGTGGGCGCGCTAATCCGGCCAGCGATTCACGCGCAGCCTGCATCATCGCGCGCCCGCCGCCGGCATGCACATTGATCATCCACACGCCCAGTGCTGCCGCCGCCTTGCAGGCAGCGGCGACGGTATTCGGTATGTCGTGGAACTTGAGATCGAGAAACACCGCGAAGCCGCGCCCGACCAGCTGCTCCACCAGCGCGGGGCCGGCGGCCGTAAACAGTTCCTTGCCGACCTTGACGCGGCAACGCGCCGGATCCAGGCGCTGTGCAAAAGCCAGCGCCTCCGCAACATCGGCGTAATCCAGTGCCACAATGACCCGCGGGTCTTTTTTATCCGCACTCATACGGGTATTCCTCTTTCGGCCCGGCGTGGTTCATGCCGGAATTCCCCTTTCTCCCCGGCACGGTTCATGCCGGAATTCCCTTCTCTTCGGTACGCCGCGGCGCATAAGTTTCCCATTCACCACAGGCCGGACAATGCCAATAAAACTGCCGCGCCCGAAAACCGCAGTGCTCGCATTTGTACATGGCGAGGCTGCGCGTGTGTTGATGTATCAGTTGCTTGATCAGTTCCAGGTCGGTGCGGCGTTCCACAGGCACGTCCATCAGCTGCGCCTCGAGCAGTTTGTCGAGCCCGAGCAGTGTCGGCGTGCGCCGCACTTCATCGCGCACCAGCCGGTACGCCGCCTGTGGTCCGCTGGCGGCCAGCGTCCCCTGATACACCATGTCCAGCAGATCCTGTGAGGCGTATTTTTCGAGGAATCCGCGCAGCAGATTGAGTCCTTCTTCCGGATATCCGTTATCGCGATAGGCGGTCAGCAGGCGTTCAGCCACCAGCGACAGGTAGGCGGGATTCTGGGATTCTATGCGCTGCCATGCGGCGATCGCCGCCGGCCGGTTGCCCAGATCGCGTTCCAGATCGCCGAGCAGTATGTTCGCGCGTACACAAAGGCGGTGATGGGCCAGCGCCTCGGTCAGGTGCGGACGCGCTTCGGCCGGTCGCGACTGCATCAATTCGCGCGCAGCCATCTCGCAATAGAAATTGGCAATTTCCTTCTGGAATGAACGACCGCTGAGCACCTCCAGCTTTTCGGCAATGACGATGGCCTGGCGCCAGTCCTTCTCCTGCTCATAGATCTCCAGCAGGAAACCCAGCGCGGTTTCAGCATGCGTCGTGCCGTCCAGCTTCAGGAAGAGTTCCTCAGCGCGGTCGAGCAGTCCCGCTTTCAGGTAGTCCTGCGCCAGTTCCATCAGCGCATGCAGCTTCTGCTCCTGCGCCAGGTCCTCGCGTTCGGCCAGATTCTGGTGCATGCGGATCGCGCGCTCGACTTCACCGCGACGCCGGAACAGGCTGCCCAGGGCAAAATGCAGTTCTATGGTCTGCGGATTGACTTTGGCCACTTCAATGAAAGCTTCAATGGCCTTGTCCGGCTGTTCATTCAGCAGGAAATTGAGTCCCTTGAAATACGACGCCGGCAGCAGCCGCGATTCGGTCACGATCTGGCGAATGTCGACGCGAGCGGCCATCCAGCCAAGCGCGAAGAACAGCGGCAACGTCAGCAGCCACCACAGTTCGACGTCCATGGGCAGGCTCAGTACATCACAACACGTCCGGAGGCGGCAGAACGGTCCCCGGAGGTTGCTGCGCAGCCTGGGCTGCGCGCAGTTCGCGTTTGAGCGCCGAAATCTTCCGCCGCAGCCGCAGCGTCTGGAACAATCCGACCAACAGGCCCAGCAGCGCACCCAGGCTGGCGGCGGCCAGCAGTGTCACGACCAGCGGCGCCTCCCAATGGTATCCGAGGTAATAGCGAACTGTGACCGGATCCGTGTTGACGAGCGCAAACGACAGAATCAGGAGGAACAGCGCGAGCTTAATGATCCACATGATTAGTTGCATGGTGTGTTGAGAATATCATGCTCGCCACCCTGGGAGGATCCGGCAGCGCATAAAAAAGCGGCATGGCTGTGTAGCCATGCCGCCTGAAGGAACGATGCCTGATCGTCCGTTATTTCTTGATGTCTACGCGTTCGCGCAGTTCCTTGCCGGCCTTGAAATGCGGCACGTACTTGGCTGGAACCTGCACGCGCTCACCGGACTTGGGATTGCGCCCGGTGCGGGGCGGTCGATAGTTGAGGCCAAAACTGCCAAACCCACGAATCTCGATGCGCTGGCCCTGTGACAAGCTCCTGCCCATGGCATCCAATATCATTTTTACTGCCAGCTCGGCGTCCTTGGCCACCAGCTGCGGATAGCGCACCGCCAGTTTCGCGATCAACTCCGACTTGGTCATGATGCTCCCTTATTGTTGAGTATTAGCCGTATCCATTTTGGCTTTGAGCAAGGCGCCAAGACTGGTCGTGCCCGTGCTCGCCTGTTTATCCGAGGCCAGTTTTTGCATGGCGTCGGTATCCTCCGCAAGGTCTTTTGCCTTGATCGACAGGTTGATCGTCCGGTTCTTGCGATCGACGTTGATGATCATCGCAGTCACGGATTCGCCTTCTTTGAGCTTGGTGCGGATATCTTCCACGCGATCGCGGGAAACTTCCGACGCTCGCAGATAGCCTTCCATGTCGCCATCGAGCTGGATGACTGCACCCTTGGCATCAATCGACTTGACCGTGCCGGTGATCAGCGTGTTTTTCTCATGCCCACCGACATAATTGGTGAACGGATCGCCTTCGAGCTGCTTGACGCCCAGCGAGATGCGCTCGCGCTCAACATCGATTGAAAGGACCTGAGCTTCGACTTCCTCGCCCTTCTTGAAGTTGCGCACGGCTTCTTCGCCGGCCTCATTCCAGGACAAGTCGGAGAGGTGTACCAGGCCGTCGATGCCGCCGGCGAGGCCAATGAAAATGCCGAAGTCGGTAATCGACTTGATCTGGCCTTTCACCTTGTCGCCCTTCTTCGAGTTCATCGAGAACTCTTCCCACGGATTTGCCATGCACTGCTTCATGCCCAGCGAAATACGGCGGCGCTCTTCGTCGATCTCCAGCACCATGACTTCGACTTCGTCACCCAGTTGCACGACTTTCGACGGATGCACGTTCTTGTTGGTCCAGTCCATTTCGGAGACGTGAACCAGACCTTCGATGCCCGGCACGATCTCGACGAACGCACCGTAGTCGGTCAGGTTGGAAACCTTGCCGAACAAACGGGTGTTGGGCGGATAGCGGCGCGACAGGCCCACCCACGGATCTTCGCCCAGCTGCTTCATGCCCAACGACACGCGGTTCTTTTCCTGGTCAAACTTGAGTACTTTGGCAGTGACTTCATCGCCCACGCTGAGCATCTCGGACGGATGCTTGACGCGGCGCCAGGCCAGATCGGTGATGTGCAGCAGACCGTCTATGCCACCCAGGTCCACGAACGCGCCATAGTCGGTGATGTTCTTGACGATGCCCTTGACCGTAATGCCTTCGCGCAGGTTCTCGAGCAGCTTCTGCCGCTCTTCGCCCTGGCTGGCTTCCAGCACAGCGCGGCGTGACACCACGACGTTGTTGCGTTTGCGGTCAAGCTTGATGACCTTGAATTCCATTTCCTTGTTTTCGTACGGCGTCGTGTCTTTCACCGGACGCGTATCCACCAGCGAACCGGGCAGGAAGGCGCGAATGCCGTTGATCATCACGGTGAGGCCGCCTTTGACCTTGCCGCTAATCATGCCGGAAACGATGTTGCCCTTCTCGAGGGCGTCTTCGAGTTCGTGCCAGGCCGCAAGGCGCTTGGCCTTGTCGCGCGACAGGCGGGTCTCGCCATGACCATCTTCGAGGGCTTCGATGGCGACACTGACAAAATCGCCGGGTTTTACTTCAATCTGGCCGCGGTCATCGTGAAATTCCTCGACGGCTACGTAGCTTTCGGATTTCAGACCGGCATTAACCACTACAAAATTGTCATCTATGCGCACGACTTCGGCGGTAATCACTTCACCGATGCGCATTTCCTTCGTCGCCAGGCTCTCTTCAAAGAGCGCAGCAAAACTTTCTTCAGCAGGTACAGCTTGAGGGGTTGTTTTAATCATTGGAATCAGGAGGTTATCATACCCGTTGTGGAAACGGGAGAGTGGTTGAAAAAAACCACAGGCTGAGTGGCCCATGGCACCTTTTATTGCATTTATTGCGTTTCTTGATGCTTTTGATGCTTTTGATGCTTTTTATACAAGCGCAAGACCTGCGCCACCACTGCGTCCACCGGGGTACCGGTGGTATCTATTTCGACCGCATCGGTGCACTTCAGCAGGGGCGCCGCGGCGCGGTTGCTATCGCGAAAATCGCGGTCGCGGATGTCCTGCAAAAGGGCCGCCATACTAGCACTGCCCCCCTTTTCAATCAACTGCTTATAGCGTCTCAGCGCCCGCTCTTCGGGGGTTGCAGTCAGGTAGATCTTCAGGCCCGCATCCGGGAACACCACGGAACCCATATCCCGGCCATCCGCCACCAAACCAGGGGGCTGACGGAAGCCATGTTGCAGCTTCATCAGCGCTGCCCTGACACCGGGCAGGACCGCAATTCGCGAGGCTGCTGCTCCAGCGCCTTCGTCGCGTATCAATGCCGACACTTCGCGGCCATTGACTGCAACACCGACTCCGTCAAATTTAATGTTTAAATTCAATGTGATACGAGACATTTCCGCATCATCATCGAGATTGCTCCCCTGCTCGCCGCCAATCAATCCCACGATCCGGTACAGCGCCCCGCTGTCGAGATAATGAAAACCCAGGCGCTGCGCCACCAAAGCGGCAATGGTGCCTTTGCCGGAGGCCGACGGGCCGTCGATGGCAATGACTGGCGGCTCAACCATGCTCACTGGCCGGTGATGCCCGCAAGCACCGGGAAATAGTCGGGAAAAGTCTTGGCCACGCAATCCGGATCATTGATGCGCACCGCGACACCACCCAGCGCCGCCAGAGAAAAACACATGGCCATGCGGTGATCGTCGTAGGTATCAATGGA
>JBBKXO010000119.1:0-3300 GCA_037969525.1 Burkholderiales bacterium
TTTGGCAATGCTGTTGACCTTGCCTTTTATTTTTATTTCCTTGCCTTCGAAATTGGCCGGCGCCGTGGTGATTTCCCTGATCGATGTATAGCCAAACGGCAACTGGTCGCAACCGGCAAACACCCAGGCGCATGCGGTCACCAGCACGGCGCGCAGCAATGATTTTAAGTAGTTGTTTTTTAACACTTATTTATTCCCCTTGGTCTTCACCATGACTGAGGCTGCGCAGCAACCGGGTAACCACTTCGCTGTTAAAGCCGCGTCCCAGTAAAAACCTGCCCTGCCTGGCCCGTTCCTCTGCATTGGCCGGTGGCACGCGGAATTTCCGCCGCCACACCTCACGCGCGGCGTCGTATTCGCCGGCCTTTAATCCCGCCAGCGTGACGCTCAGCACTTCGGAAGATACACCCTTGGCTTCCAGATCACGTCGTATGCGTGAAATTCCGTAACGCCGTCGTCGCGCATGGACCATCTGCTCGGCTGCGCGTTGTTCGGACAACCAGCCGCGTTGGGTGAAATCGTCAAGGACCTGCTCGATTTCATCCGGGGACTCGGCGTGCGGCGCGAGCTTCTGCGTCAGTTCGTGACGCGTGTACTCGCGCCGCGCCAAGTGCCTAAGTGCACGGGCTCTGAGTGAGAGTTCCTGGGCTGCGCGGGTAGCCACTGCGCCCGCCGCGTTTTATCCGGCTGCTTTTTTTTTGCTGGAATCTGATTCCACTACTTCCAGCGGCGGCTTTTTAACAACAATTTCCGGACCACCGGCGACGCCTACTGCGACACGGATCTTCGCTTCGATTTCGTTCGCCATTTTCGGATTTTCCCTCAGGTATTCGCGGGTGTTGTCCTTGCCCTGTCCGATGCGATCCTTGCCATAGGAATACCAGGCGCCGGATTTCTCGATGATGTTGTTAGCCACCCCCAGTTCAATGATCTCGCCTTCGCGCGAAATGCCCTCGCCGTAGAGTATGTCGAACTCTGCCATGCGGAACGGTGGCGCCACCTTGTTCTTGACGATCTTGGCGCGGGTCTCGGAACCGATGACCTCCTCGCCCTTCTTGATCGAACCGATGCGACGGATGTCGATACGCACCGAGGCGTAGAATTTCAGCGCATTGCCGCCGGAGGTGGTCTCCGGGTTGCCGAACATCACGCCGATCTTCATGCGGATCTGGTTGATAAAAATCACCAGCGTGTTTGAACGCTTGATGTTGGCGGTGAGCTTGCGGAGCGCCTGCGACATCAGCCGCGCCTGCAGGCCCATCTGCGGCTCGCCCATCTCGCCTTCGATCTCGGCGCGGGGCACCAATGCAGCGACCGAGTCGATCACCACGACATCGACAGAGCCCGAGCGCACCAGCATGTCGGCAATTTCCAGCGCCTGCTCGCCATTGTCCGGCTGCGAAATGATCAATTCATCGACTTTGACACCCAGCTTGCCGGCGTATTGCGGATCGAGCGCGTGTTCCGCATCGATGAACGCCGCCGACCCGCCGAGTTTCTGCATCTGCGCGATCACCGACAGCGTCAGCGTGGTCTTGCCCGAGGATTCCGGTCCGTAGATTTCAACCACGCGGCCGCGCGGCAGACCACCGATACCCAACCCGATATCAAGACCGAGCGAACCCGTCGAGACCACCTCGATGTCCTTGGCAATGTCGGCTGCGCCCATGCGCATGACCGAGCCCTTGCCGAATTGTTTTTCAATTTGCGACAGTGCTGCTGCCAGTGCCTTGCTCTTGTTTTCGTCCATGATGATCCTCTCCGTGCAGTGTGTTCAGGTCAGGTGTTGGCGCCATTATGCCACAATCCGCCCAAACAGGTGTCTATTTATACAGTAGTGTGTAAATACCCAGCGATAAAACATTTTATTCAATTAAAACAACTAGTTAACGTGATTCTTTATGGTTCCCGGCAACAGCTCGAGCACCCCGCCCAGCGCAAATTGCACCGACGCCCGGCGCACGGCCTCGCGGTCTCCCGTGAATACCCGCACCGCAGATTTTGGTTCGCCATTCTTGACGCTCCAGGCAAAACAAACAGTACCTACAGGCTTGCCCGGCAGGCCGCCGTCAGGTCCGGCGATGCCGCTGACCGCCACTGCGACCTGCGCATGGCTGTGGGCCAGAGCACCGGTGACCATCTCTTGCACCACCGCCTCGGACACGGCGCCATGCGCGCCCAGCGTCTGTTCACTGACGCCCAGCATCTCACGCTTGGAAATATAGGTATAGGTCACGAAACCGCGCTCGAACCAGTTTGAACTGCCCGGCACCGCGGTCAAAGCCTGCCCAATCCACCCGCCTGTACAGGATTCCGCCGCAGCCACCATCAGGCCCTGCGCCTGCAGTGCCGCGCCCACGCGCGCCGCCAGATCAAACAGTGCCCTGTCATCCACCGCACCATCCACCGCTGCCACCACCTTGCTCTTCGTCATCCTGCGTCCTCAGCCCGGTCAACCCAGCCACGCATACGCCGCGGCAAGTACCAGCAGCGTATAACCCGCCGCCAGCAAATCGTCCCACATCACGCCAAAGCCATTCTTCAGCATGCGGTCATAGTAACGGATGGGCGGCGGCTTGAAGATATCAAACAAGCGGAACAGCAGAAATGCGAACGCCTGCCAGTACCCGGTAGCCGGAACAAAGAACAGCACCAGCAGAAACGCCACCACCTCGTCCCACACCATGCTGCCATGGTCGGCGGCTCCCAGCGCACGGCCGGTGACGGCACAGGCCCACGCCCCCAGCCAGAACAGCGCAAAAATGAGCACCAGAAAAGACCACGACTCGAGCAGCGGCTCCAGCAGATAAAACAGCGGGAACGCCAGCAGCGTGCCGAAAGTACCGGGTGCGGCGGGCAGCAGGCCGATGCCGCCGCCGAACGCAATGAAATGCGCCGGGTGGCGCAGCACGAAACGCCACGACGGGCGGGTGATGTCTTCAGTCAATGTAGTGAGCCTTCTGCGTTGCAGTACCGGACACCGGCATCCATCGGAATCAGTGGTGCACGCGGCAACCGTATTCAGATGTCGAGTGTACCCTGCCCTGCTGACCGATCGGAGACTTCCGCGCGCAGCCGCCCCTGCGGTTGGGGGACACCGGGGAGACCGGTCATCTACTCAATCATTGCGTGGAACCGTGAATGGCCCAACGCCCGGCCCTGGATCAGCGCGAGGCTTTGATCATGTTCATGAAAATAATGCTGGCTCTGACCCCTAGAGTGTAAGGCAATGAAATGCGCCGGGTGGCTGCAGACAAACCGTAGCGTCGGCCGCGCAAGACTTTCAGTCAAATTGATTCA